>JBCDEN010000594.1:0-3180 GCA_039179715.1 Pseudomonadota bacterium | reverse complement strand
TCGCGTTCAACCGCTTCCAGGTGGCGCACCAGCTGTCCCAGGTGAAACTCCGTTGCGGTCCTGGCGGCGTGTGGATCACGCGCCGCAAGTGCGTCGACGATCGCTGTGTGTTCATCAAGCGTGTCTGAAACGCGTCTCGGGTTCGGCAACACAAGCTG
Source organism: Pseudomonadota bacterium (assembly GCA_039179715.1). GTDB lineage: Bacteria > Pseudomonadota > Alphaproteobacteria > Rhizobiales > Stappiaceae > Roseibium. The sequence goes on along the minus strand of JBCDEN010000594.1, from coordinate 3,022 downwards.
GCGGGCGCGGTTGACATGCAGCCAGCTGGTCTCGGCGATGGATGCCAGGCGTTTGAAATGCGTGAATCCCATGATCAGATTGTGCATCGCCGTGTCGGCCTTGTAAAATCCCTGAATGTCCTGATCCTCCACAAGTCCTTGCTGCACCTTCAGGTTCCTGCGCAAGAGCGTGACCTGGTCGTCGGTGATGATCGGAGCCACATATTCGACTGCGGCCAGCTCAAAGGCCTCCCTGATAAATGCCCCCTCACGAACCTCGTCCATGGACAGGTGCGCCACATATGTTCCCGACTGCGGCATGACCTTGAGCAATCCCTCAGCGGCCAGTTTGGCCACCGCTTCGGAAACGGGGCTCCTGGAGATGCCAAGCTGCTCGCATATCTCAGCCTTCCGCAGGACATCGCCGGGGTCGTAGGCCAGAGTGAGTATGGCGTCTTTCAGGCTCATGTAAACGCGGGACGAAAGACTGCCCTCGTACTCAGACAAAGGTGTCAGCCGAACGGTGCCGGAGGTCTCCATATCTGTGGCCGTCGTTTCGCTCATCGGTATACTAACATGCTACCTTTCACTCCGAACCCGGACAAGGGGTGTTTGCCGAAAGACCGCCGCGTTCGTGTGAATTCGGAGCACACGCATCCCCGGAATGGCGAATGTTTCGGTGTCGGGCAAGCGGTCAAGCAGCGATGCGCGGGTCCAAACGTTGAGATGGAATGGGGAGTGTGACAGGTTTTGACAAAGCGCGTCGTTCAAGCGGTCCGGAACGAAGCGCGACAGGAATATCTGCCGGCTCGGGAGCTTCGTGAGTGAGACATGTCGCGGTCATAGATATCGGCAAGACGAACGCCAAGGTCGGTGTGGTCGACACTTTCCAGGGCGTCGAGGTCGAATTTGCAACGCAGCCGAATGCCGTTCTCACCGGACCGCCCTATCCGCATTATGACCTTGAAGGGCTCTGGAACTTCATCGTTGATGCCCTCCAGCGGCACGACGGCAAATACGGCATCGATGCGATCTCGATAGCGACACATGGCGCGAGCATCGTTCTTCTGGGCGGCGACGGAAACCTGGCAGCGCCAATGCTGGACTACGAGTTTGCCGGACCTGATGATCTGTCGGCAAGCTATGATGCCATTCGCCCGGACTTTGAGGAAACAGGATCGCCCCGTCTTCCGCTGGGTCTCAATGTCGGCGCGCAGATCCACTGGCAACTCCAACGGGACGCTGGCCTGGTTGACCGGATCGCCGCCATTGTCACCTATCCCCAATACTGGTCCTGGAAGCTGACGGGCGCGATGCACACGGAAATGACGTCGCTCGGTGCCCACACGGATCTGTGGAACCCCAGGGAGCGCTGCTTCTCGTCCCTGGTCGGGCGCCTGGGTATCGCGAACAAGATGGCACCTGCACAGATAGCGGCCGGATGCACGAATGTGCTGAAACCGGAAGCCGCCGCTCTCACGGGTCTGCGCGCAGGAATTCCCGTCGCCAGCGGCATTCACGACTCCAACGCATCGCTCTATCCCTACCTGCGCGCGCTGGATGGGGCTTTTTCAGTCGTGTCAACAGGCACATGGGTGATTTCGTTTACTGTCGGCGGGCAGGACAGGACCCTGTCTCCGGAACGCGATACGCTTTTGAATGTGAACGCATTCGGAGACCCCGTGCCGTCGGCGCGGTTCATGGGCGGGAGAGAGTTCGATCTGGTGATGAAAGAGCGCGCGCGTGACGCCTCAGAGGAGGACGTGTCGCGCGTTCTGGCAGACCGGATCCAGCTGTACCCGGCGGTTGACCCGCTCTCGGGGCCGTTTCAGGACGTCCATACAGGTTGGAGCATCGATGAAGGCGCGCTGTCCGACGGAGAGCGCTATGCGGCGGCCTCCTTCTATCTTGCACTGGTAACAAGCCGGTGCCTGGAACTCATTGGCGCTGACGGGCCCACGATTGTCGAGGGCCCGTTTGCGAAGAACGATCTGTTCATGAAAATGCTGGAAGCTGCGACCGGGCATGTTGCCGAAGGCTCGAAAGTGTCAACAACCGGCACGGGTCTCGGCGCTGCCTTGCTGGTTTCGGACACCGGAAAAAATCCCGTGAAGCCGGTAGACGCGCACGCCGACCGCGGCCCGGATCCTTTGTATCTGGCCTATGCGCGAAGCTGGTTTCACCAGGTCGGCATGAGACGGACATGATGTGAAATGCGCCGTGCGTGTCGCGGTCTGCTGAAGCGCTTAAGGCATGCGGCTCAAGTCGAGGTCAACCAGCCAAGTGTGTCTTCGGTCACCATTGTCGGCCGGTATTCCGCACCCAGGGGTTTCGTCCAGCCCAAATCCCTGATTTCCGAGAACACGGCCCGGTAGTCGATTTCGCCACGATCCGGTGCGCCCCGGTCCGGGACAGAGGCAAACTGGATATGCCCGATGAGCGGCAGCAGGTTCCGCAGCCTGGTGATCACGTCGCCCTCGGTCCGGCCCACATGATAGCAGTCGAACATCAGTTTCAGGTTGTCTGCACCGACATCATGGATGATGTCTGCCGCCTGCCGGGTTGTCCGCAGGTAATATCCAGGGGCGTCATGTTCGTTGAGCGGTTCGATCAGCATTGTCAGGCCGTGCCGGGCACCGCGGTTGCAGGCATAGTCCAGGTTGTCGATGAAGGTATGGCCACCTGCGATGCTCTGGTCGAAGCCAGCCATGACATGGATGCTGTGCGCCCCGATCGCCACTGCGTAGTCGATGGCCTCGTCAATTGCCGCACGGGCTTCGGTTTCCCTGCCGGGGATCGCCGACAGCCCGTTGTCTCCGCGCTCCACATTGCCGCGCCGCGTGTTCAGCCCCAGCATCTCAAGACCGGTTTCGGCAAGAGCCCGCTTCACGTCCGCCGCGGGTGTATCGTAGGGCCAGTGACACTCCACGGCGTGGAATCCGGAGGCCCTGGCAGCGCGGATCGCATCCGCCAGGGGGCGGTCCGCAAACAGGAAACCGAGATTTGCCGAGAATTGCATCATCCCTCCCACTCCACATTGAAT
>JBCDEN010000166.1:0-7483 GCA_039179715.1 Pseudomonadota bacterium | reverse complement strand
TCGACATCCGGGCTCCAGGGGCGTTCCGACAGTCCGAACCCGAGAAGGTCATAAACGTGGACCCTGTAGCCCGCCGCAACCAGCGGCGGACGATGTTGCGCCAGATGTAGGATGAGGACGGCGTTCCGTGGATCAGAACGACGGGCGTGCCTGCACCATGCGTCCCGTGGGCGATGCGGGTGTTGTCGATCAGCGTGTGGTCATTGACGAGATGCATGCGAGCCGCTCCGTGAAATGAGGTCTTTCCAAACTCCTAGCGCAGACCTATGCTATGAAGCAAATGAATGAATGTCATACTTCAATCTAATTCTGTCATGAAAGGTCTGAACATGCCGGAACGTCTGGAGATCGATGCCCTCCGCGCATTGCTGACGATTGTGCAGCAAGGCGGTGTCACCAGGGCTGCCGAGCATCTTTGCGTGTCCCAATCGGCGGTCAGTCACAAGATCCGCCGGCTGGAGCAGAACCTTGATTGTGCACTTTTGACCCGGCGCACAGGCGCTCCGCTGCTCACGGACGATGGCGAACGCCTGAAAACATACGCGAGCCGGATTGTCGATCTGCATGACGAGGCGCTCGCCACGCTTCGAAAGCGGCCGGTCTCCGGCACGATCCGGCTGGGAATGACCGAGGACACGACGACGAGCGGCGTTGCCCGCATCCTTGGCCGGTTCACGCGGCTTTTTCCGGAGATCATGGTTCACACCCGCGCAAGCCAGAGCCTGTGCGTGCAGGACTGGCTGCAGGCGGGCGAACTCGACCTTGCCGTCATGCAGATTTTCAAAAAGGACATCCAGCCCGGCGATCTGGTGCTCTTCGAAGATACGCTTCACTGGGTCCGGTCACCGGATCTCTTCCTGGATACGAGCAATCGCGTTCCGTTCCTGTCTTTTGACAGCAACTGCTTCTACAAGGTCTGGGCCTTTTCCGAAGGTCTGTCGGCAGGGCACCGGTTCGAAAACGTGCTTGAATGCCCGAGCGCTGCAGGCATTCAGTCGGCGGTCAGGTCGGGTCTGGGTGTCGCCCTTTTGAACGGACTTCACGTCAGCCCGGATATCGCCACGATAGACGGAGAGTTTCCCGTACCGCCGGACATAACCTATATCGCCCGGGTACGCGACGGTGCGCGCAGTCCGGCGGTCGATGCCCTCATCGGAGAAATCGCCAAGGAAGTCCAGTCGGCCATCCCGTTGCGCATTGCCGGTTAGGGTAAAGACCCATAAACGAGACTTAAATGGCATGCGAAATGGCGACATCCCTTCAGCAAGGGTGTGTGGAGCGGGCTTCCTGCCCGGTCAGGCACGCTGACGCGAAAAAATGGCGGTTGCCTGGCCTGGCAACCGCCGAAAATACCTGAAGTGTCGGGCCTTGCTTGAGGTTTTCGAAGGATCAGGCCGCCTTGGACTTGAACTCGATCCGGCGGCGGTGAAGCACCGGCTCCGTGTAGCCGTTCGGCTGGCTGGTGCCTTCGATGACAAGTTCGCAGGCGGCCTGGAAGGCGACCGAGTTGTCGAAATCGGCAGCCATCGGCCGGTAAAGCGGGTCACCGGCATTCTGCTCGTCGACAACGGCTGCCATGCGTTTCATGGTTTCCATGACCTGCTCTTTTGTCGCCACCCCGTGATGCAGCCAGTTGGCGATATGCTGGGATGATATCCGCAGCGTCGCCCGGTCTTCCATCAGGCCGACATTGTTGATGTCCGGAACCTTGGAGCAGCCAATCCCCTGCTCGACCCAGCGCACGACATACCCGAGGATGCCCTGCGCGTTGTTGTCGAGTTCGGCCTGGATATCAGCCGGGGCCCAGTTCGGACGTTCGGCGACAGGGATGGAAAGGATGTCCTCGACCTTGGCCGGTTCACGTGACTTGAGTTCAGCCTGCCGATCGGCAACCGAGACCTTGTAATAGTGAAGCGCGTGAAGGGTCGCGGCTGTCGGGGACGGCACCCAGGCAGTGTTGGCTCCCGACATCGGATGCGCGATCTTCTGTTCCAGCATCGCCTGCATCAAATCCGGCATCGCCCACATGCCCTTGCCGATCTGCGCATGCCCCGGCAAGCCGCAGGCAAGACCGACATCGACATTGTTGTTCTCGTAGGCACCGATCCAGGTGGCGGTCTTCATGTCACCCTTGCGGATCATCGGACCGGCTTCCATGGACGTGTGCATCTCGTCGCCCGTGCGGTCCAGGAAGCCGGTGTTGATGAAGAACACGCGGTCCCTTGCCTGACGGATGCACTCCTTCAGGTTGATCGTCGTGCGGCGCTCCTCGTCCATGATGCCCATCTTGAGCGTGTTGCGCTCAAGGCCGAGCGCATCTTCGATCCGGCCGAAGGTCTCAGAAGCGAAGGCGACCTCTTCCGGGCCGTGCATCTTCGGTTTCACGATATAGACCGACCCTGCCCGGCTGTTGATGTTGCCGCCATTCGGACCGATGTCATGCATTGCGATCAGCGAGGTGATCATGCCGTCGAGCAATCCTTCCGGCACCTCGTTGCCGTCCCTGTCCAGAACGGCGTCGATGGTCATCAGATGGCCGACATTGCGAACAAGGAGCAACGAACGGCCATGGAGCGTCAGGCCGCTGCCATCCGGGGCCGTATAGTTCCGGTCGCCGTTGAGGCGCCGTGTGACCGACTTGCCGCCCTTTTCGAACGTGTCTTCAAGATCGCCCTTCATCAGGCCGAGCCAGTTGCCGTAGACGACGACCTTGTCCTGCGCATCGACCGCTGCGACGGAATCCTCGCAGTCCATGATCGTGGACATGGCCGATTCCAGGACGACATCGCAGATATGCGCCGTGTCCGTCTTGCCGATCGGATGCTGCCCGTCGATGTTGATTTCCAGGTGCAGACCGTTCCTGACCAGTAGTATCTTGTAAGGCGCGTCGGTGTCGCCGGAATAGCCGGCGAACCGGGCCGGGTCCGCCAGCGAGACGGTGCCGCCCGCGGTCTTGACGATCAACGCTTCGTCGCTGACGGCAAAGCCCGTCGCATCCGTCCAGCTGCCTGCCGAAAGCGGCGCCGCCTCATCGAGAACCTTTCGGGCATAGGCGATCACCTCGGCACCCCGTGCGGGATCGAACCCTCCCGGAGCCGGCTTCGACCCCATGGCATCCGTTCCATAGAGCGCATCGTAGAGGGAGCCCCAGCGCGCATTGGCGGCATTGAGTGCATAGCGCGCGTTCATGACCGGAACCACGAGCTGCGGGCCGGCGACCGAACCTATTTCCGGATCGACCCTGTCCGTGCCAACGCCGAAATCATCGCCTTGTGGAACGAGGTAACCGATGTCGCTCAGAAAGGCCTTGTAGGTGGCCATGTCGGGCGTTCCCGGATTGGCCTTGTGCCACGTGTCTATCTTTTCCTGCAGCGCGTCGCGCTTTTCCAGCAACGCCCTGTTGCGCGGTGCAAGGTCATGAACGAGGGATGACAGGCTGCTCCAGAAATGGTCCTGATCTATTCCCGTTCCCGGCAGTGCCTGACTGTTCACAAAATCATACAGAATATCAGCTACTTGCAATCCGTGGGCGTTTGTTCGGGCGGTCATTCGTTTCTCCAGGCGCATGGATCGAGGATCTTTTTTCACCCGTGTTTTGGGGCGTTCGACGTCATTCGTCAATTGCTCAAGAGAACGCATGACTTTTTCCAAAACGGAAAAAATAAACATTATTATATCTGAAATTGCACTCGCTGAGCGAAGATTTGGCTTTCCGTCCAACGGTTGATCCTATACCGGTGTCTTCTCCAGGCTGTTTCGCTCTCCAGGCTTTTCATGTTCGCGATTGCTCGAAGATTCGGCGACATGACATATGGCAATGCCTTTGTCATGCTGACGCTCACCACCCTTTTCTGGGGCGGCAATACGGTTGCCGGGCGGCTTGCCGTTGGCGAGGTGTCTCCGATGATGGTGGTGTTTCTGCGCTGGATGCTGGTCGCAGGCATTCTCGTGCCGCTGTGCTGGACCCGTATCCGGGCCGATTGGCACATCATGCGCCCCTATCTGCCACGCATGATCCTGATGGCCTCGTTCGGGTTTGTCGGTTTCAACTCCCTGTTTTATATAGCCGCAACCCAGACAACGGCCGTCAATCTGGGCATTATCCAGGGCTCCATGCCGATCATTGTCCTGATCGGTTCGGTGATTTTCTTCGGGACGAAAGTCCGCGTACTGCAGGTGCTTGGCATTTTGCTGACGCTGGTGGGCGTGACAATGATTGCAGCCCAGGGGAGCCTGGAGATCCTTCTGTCTCTGGCGGTCAATCCGGGCGACGGCTACATGCTGCTGTCGTGTCTCCTGTATTCGAGCTATGCGCTTGCCTTGAGGAACCGCCCGAAAATTTCCGGACTGACCTTCTTTGCGGTCCTGTCCGCAATCTCCGTGCTGGCCTCGATACCCGGGCTGATCTTTGAAGTCTCGACCGGAACGGCCCAGTGGCCGAGCTTCGACGGCTGGCTTGTCGTTCTCTACATCGCCGTTTTTCCGTCCTGCCTGTCGCAGATCTTCTTCATGCGCGGCGTCGACCTCATCGGACCTGCGCGCGCGGGCGTCTTCGTCAACCTCGTGCCGATCTTCGCCGCTGCGCTCGCCGTCTCGATCCTGGGCGAACAGTTCAAGTCGCATCACGGCATTGCCCTTGTCCTCGTGCTGGGCGGGATCTGGCTTTCCGAGCGCAAGGCCGACCCTGCGGCCTGAGTGGCGCACAAAATAAAATTTCAGTGAATTTGATATCGCCGCAATCACAAGGCACATTGGGTTTATGGAAACACCATTGATTACAGGCGCCTTTGCGCTTTTATTGATAACAATATCATTGCTGCAACCACTTGCCCGCCGGCTCGGACTCGCACCGAGCGTGCTGCTTGCGATCGTCGGAACCCTGATCGGGATCTCGGCAACCTATCTGTTCTACACGAGCCTCACCAACCGCTTCGACGACTTTGCCGAGATCTTCGCCGATCCGCCTCTGAATTCGGAGATGATCCTGTACATGTTTCTGCCGTTGCTGCTGTTCCAGACAACGATCACGCTCGATATCCGCAGAATCCTGGAAGATCTGGTCCCGATCCTGGTGATGGCGGTGCTGGCCGTGTTTGTGGCGACCGGCTTTATCGGCTTCGCGCTCTATCCGCTGGCATCGGTTTTCCTGTCACCCGAAATCACGCTGATCGTGTGCCTTCTGCTCGGCGCGATCGTCGCAACGACCGATCCGGTTGCCGTCGTCGCCATTTTCCGGGATATCGGTGCGCCTGCGCGGCTCGGCCGGATCGTTGAAGGCGAGAGCCTTCTCAACGATGCCGCCGCGATCGTGATCTTCGTCATTCTGCTCGGCGTCCTGACCCAGGATCAGGCCATCACCTTGAGCGAAGCAGCCATCGCGTTCGGCAGATCCTTCATTGGCGGGCTGGTCGTGGGGGCGATCCTGGCGCGCGTGGCGGTCAGTCTCCTGTCACTGATGCGCGACCTGCCTCTTGCACAGGTGACCCTGAGCCTCGCCCTGCCCTACGGAACTTATGTTCTGAGTGACCAGTTCGCGGATGTCTCGGCCGTTGTCGCCGTCGTGTGCGCGGGCACGATCTTCAACCTCTACGGACTGTCGCGGATCCAGCCGCAAAACTGGCAGTTCCTGCATTCGGTCTGGGAACAGCTTTCCTTCTGGGCCGCCTCGCTGATCTTTCTGCTGTCGGCCATCCTCATACCCAAGCTGGTCGGCGGGTTCGCACCCATCGACATCCTGCTGCTGGCTGTCGTGATCGTGGCGGCACTGGCCGCGCGCGCGCTCGTGATTTTCGGCCTCCTTCCGATGATGAGCCTTTTCGGCGCAGGACAATCGGTCAACAACAAGTACAAGACGGTCATCTTGTGGGGCGGCATGCGCGGTGCCGTGACGCTGATCCTGGCGCTCAGCGTATCGGAACACGCGGTCCTGAACGAGGAAGTCTCCGGTTTCGTCACCAAGCTTGCGACAGGCTTCGTCCTGTTCACCCTGCTCGTCTACGGAACCAGCCTGAAACCACTGATCCGTCTGCTTGGGCTGGACCGGCTCAATGCCAGGGACGAGGCGCTGAGGACCCAGTTTCTTTCGCTCGCCATGCTGGATGTGCGCTCTGAGCTTGAGACCGCGGCCAAGAGCTATCACATCGACGAACGGGTCGCCTCGGATGTTCTCGAGGGATATGAGGATCGGGCAGCTGCGGCCGCTTCGGAAACGAACAAGCTTGAAGAACTCTCGGACTGGGACCGCGTCCGCATCGGTCTGATCGCGCTCGCCGACCGGGAGCAGCAGCTGGTGCTTGAGCACTTTCACGAAAAGACGATTTCGGGACGGGCGGTGTCCCGCTTTCTCACGCTGACCGGTCAGATCGGCGACCTGACCCGGAGCGACGGCCGTGCGGGATATAACAAGGCCACACGGCAACCGTTGAAATTCGGCTTCGGCTTCCGGTTTGCGCAAGCGCTGCAGAGACGCCTGCGGATCGCCCGGCCGCTGGCCAATCAGCTTGCCGACCGGTTCGAGTTTCTGTTGATCTACAGGATCCTTGCCGACGAGTTGATCGACTTCAACCAGAACCGCATCCGGCCGCTTCTGGGAGAGCGTGTCGGCGATATCCTGAACGACATTTTGTGCCTGCGGCAGGACGAGACGATCCAGGCCATCGACGCATTGCGTCTTCAATACCCGGATTACGCGGATTCGCTGGAACGCCTGTTCTTGCTCAAAGCAGGCGTCCGGCTCGAGGAAACCGCCTTCGACGACGCCAAGGGCCAAATGCTGATCGGAACCGAACTTCACCGGGATCTCCTACGCGACGTGGAAGACACAAGACGGACAAGCCATACACGACCGATGCTTGATCTTGGCCTGAAGACCCGCGATCTGGTAAGTGCGCATCCGCTGTTCAAGGATCTTCCCGGCAAGCAGCAAAAGGCGATACGCCGGATGATGAGACCGCAATTCGCCACGCCCCGCGAGAAGCTGATCCGCCGCGGAGACAGGGGCGATGCAGCCTATTTCATCGCGTCCGGCGCGGTGGAGGTCCAGGCACCGAGCCACACTGTGCGGCTTGGACGCGGCGACGTCTTCGGAGAAATCGCGCTCATGACCGGCGGACGGCGCAGCGCCGACGTCGTCGCGCTCGGATATTGTCAGCTGCTCAGCCTGGGAGCGCATGATTTCAAGGCCCTTATGGACCAGCATCCCGACCTGCGCGAACATGTCGTCGCGCTTGCCGAGATGCGGCAGCTGATGAACACCGACAAGGCAGAGCACGAAATAGAAGATCCGGTCGTGCCGCAATTCGCGTCCGAGGACCGGGCGCAGGATCAGGATCAGCTGAGTGAAGCAAAAGGCGATGGAGACGGTCAGGAAGTGTCAGCCGATGCGTCTCCGGTCCCTGAAAATCCTGATGGAAAGACAATCGAGGTCGAGGTCACGGAGGAGATCAAGGTGACCGAAACGATCACGGTTTCGAAAACCGAGGGG
>JBCDEN010000773.1:0-2143 GCA_039179715.1 Pseudomonadota bacterium | reverse complement strand
GCTGTTCCTTGCGCTTGCAAATGTACTCACGACCTTCCTCGAATGTGGTCCGGGCATCTGTGACGATCCGCCAACCGACTACAAGCTGCTTGAAGAGCTGAAGTCGGACGGTTGAGTCAGCTGTCGACGGCCTGCAGCACCGGATGCCACTGACCCCGCACTTCGTGGGCCTTGGCATCCGATACGTCGAACACGCCGGTCCCGTTCGCGGCATGCCGTGCGTAGAGAACACGGTCGGAAATCCGGGCCAGCAGAGGATAGCCCTTTTTCGCAAGTGTCTTTTCCAGGTCACTCACCTGTGTCGAGCGCTTGTTGATCCTGTTGGCGACAACATGAATGTCCGCCTTGCCCTTTCTGACCTTCTTGATGTCGGAGATGTTGTCCAGAAATTTCAGCGTGGCGGCCCAGTCGAACGCGGACGCCAGAACAGGAACGATGATATCCGACGCTTCGGCGATCAGATTCCTGGCAAGTTCGGAGCGCAACCCGCCCGGTCCGTCGATCACGACCGCGTCCAGTTTCTTGTCCATGTCGCCGATATTGCCTTCCTTGCTCCAGTTCAGCGCCTCGATTTGCAGGAGGTTCTTCGGGCGCCGCTTGACCCAGGACAGACTCGATTTCTGCCGGTCCGCGTCTGCCAGAGCGACATCTTCACGCCGTGCGGCGAGGGCGACGGCCAGATTCGTGGCGATGGTTGTTTTCCCGCACCCACCCTTGGAATTCACCACAAGTATTTTGCGCATTCGGCATCTCCTGCTGCATGGGGAAACCAATTCTGAACCGCCCTCAACATAGGCGCACTCATTGCGCCCCTTCAAGAGGGGAATGATCTAAACTTTCCATTTCGTGGCGACAAATCGGCAGAACTCCGTTATAGCTGTGTCTCACCATGCATGTGATTACAAAAACAAAAGATCTCGCCGAAGCCTGTCAACGTCTTGCAGCCCACGACTACGTAACGGTTGACACGGAATTCCTCCGGGAAACGACTTTCTGGCCCAAACTGTGCGTAATCCAGATGGCCGGGCCCGACATGGCTTTCATTGTCGACGCCTTGTCGGAAGGGCTGGATCTTGCCCCTTTCTTCGGGCTCATGCGGGATGACAGCGTCACGAAGGTTTTCCACGCGGCGCGCCAGGACATTGAGATCATCTACCATCTGGGCGAGCTGATTCCCGCCCCCCTGTTCGATACACAGGTGGCGGCGATGGTGTGCGGCTTTGGAGATTCGATTTCCTATGACCAGCTGATCTACAAGGTCACCGGTGCAAGAATCGACAAATCGTCCAGATTCACGGACTGGGCTCGCCGTCCGCTCACGAACAAGCAGCTCGACTACGCGCTTGCCGATGTCACGCATCTGCGCGATGCCTACCAGTTCCTGAAGGCCAACCTTGCCGAACAGAACCGCAGCCACTGGGTGCGCGACGAGATGGAAGTGCTGACATCTGTCGGAACCTACAAGGCCGACCCGGAACAGGCATGGAAGCGGCTCAAGCTGCGCGTGCGCAAGCCGGTCGAACTGGCGGTGATGATGGAACTGGCCGCCTGGCGCGAACGTGAGGCGCAGGACCGGAACGTGCCCCGCAACCGCGTGATCAAGGACGACGCGATCTATGAGCTGGCGGCTCAGCAACCACAGGACCCTGAGGGAATCAGTCGCCTGAGAACAATCCCGCGCGGTTTCGAGCGGTCAAAGTCGGCGGACGAAATCCTGAAAGCGATCCGGCGGGCTTTGAAAGTCCCACGCGAAAACCTTCCCAAACTGCCCAAGGGACGGCAGGCGCCCGACGGTTCGGCGGCTGCCGTCGATCTCTTGAAGGTTCTTCTGAAGATGGTCAGCGAGGCCAACGGCGTTGCAGCCAAGGTGATAGCAACGGTTGATGACCTGGAAAAAATTGCAGCGAGCGACGACGCCGATGTCGCGGCAATGAAGGGCTGGCGCCGCGAACTGTTCGGGGAACTTGCGTTGAAACTCAAGCGCGGCGAAGTTGCTCTCGCCTTTCAGGACCGGCAGATCGTTGCGCTGCCGCAGTCTGCTGAACAGGGCAATGTCAAGACGCAGGCAGCCGAATAGCTTTTCCCGCCGCGGTGTTTCCCGCCAAACGTGCGATCCAACGATGTCAGCGGGCAAAGGAGACCG
>JBCDEN010000729.1:0-2349 GCA_039179715.1 Pseudomonadota bacterium | reverse complement strand
TGCGGAATTGCGCCGGTCTGAATGGCTGTTGGTTCCTTATATCCCGCCGCATCAACTGCAGAGAGCACCTTCTCGCTAAGACCGAGAGTATCAAATGACATGGAGCGTTTTGCCCGAATGTTGTGATTGTTAAGCGACAGCACTACGGAGACCTCCGGCGCTGTCGTGGGCACACACTACATTCATGCGCCCGGGTGTCAATGCGCCACATAGGTAAAATTCCAACAAAATCGAGTATTTCTGAGCAATAACGTCTAACTGAGTTAATAGTGCAGAGCGCTGCATTTGATTTTCTGCTTCGCACAGCCTTGAGGTGCCGCAATAATTTGCAAAATGAGTGCCTGTTTTTGCAACAAAAATTCCGTGCCCACCAGGCGGAGTGCGCTTGATTATCTGTGAAAGAGCTTGCGAAAGAAGAGGTTAACTGAACCGACGGAACGCACGGAATGCAAGTTTCGTTTAAATATCAAGATCATCGGCGAATTCGGCATTCTCCTGAATGAACCGGAACCGCGCCTCGGGCTTGTTGCCCATCAGTCTTTCCACCGTGTCGTTCGTGGTGCCGATGTCCATCTCTTCGACAGCGACTTTCAGCATTGAGCGTTTGGACGGGTCCATCGTCGTTTCCTTGAGCTGTGCCGGCAGCATTTCGCCGAGGCCCTTGAAGCGGCCGATTTCAACCTTCGACTTTCCTTTGAAGGCAGTCTCCAGCAATTCATCCTTGTGCGCATCGTCGCGCGCATAGAGCGTTTTTCCGCCCTGGCTGAGACGGTAGAGCGGTGGCACGGCAAGGAACAGGTGCCCGCTGCGGATCAACTCCGGCATTTCCCGGTAGAAAAAGGTGATCAGCAGGGACGCAATATGAGCACCGTCAACATCCGCATCCGTCATGATCACGATCTTCTCGTAACGCAGATCCGCGTCCCGGTACTGTGACCGCGTTCCGCATCCGAGAGCCTGGATCAGGTCCGCAAGTTGCTGGTTGGCGACAAGCTTGTCCCGTCCCGCGTTGGCGACGTTCAGGATCTTTCCGCGCAGCGGCAGCACGGCCTGGTTCGAGCGATTGCGAGCCTGTTTGGCGGAGCCTCCGGCCGAGTCACCCTCCACGATGAAGAGTTCGGTTCCGTCCGCCTGATTGGCCGAACAGTCGGCGAGTTTGCCCGGCAAGCGAAGTTTCCTGACGGCAGACTTGCGGGCGACGTCCTTTTCCTGGCGGCGTCTCAGACGTTCATCGGCACGGTCGATCACCCATTCCAGAAGCTTGTTTGCCTGGTTCGGGGACGCCGTGAGCCAGTGGTCGAACGCATCGCGCACTGCGGCCTCGGTCACGCGGGTGGCCTCGTTGGTGGCAAGCTTGTCCTTGGTCTGCCCGACGAATTCGGGTTCGCGGATGAAAACGGACAGCATGCCGCCGGCAGAGGTCATCACATCGTCGCCCGTGATGATGCCGGCTTTCTTGTTGTTCGTGAGCTCGCCATAGGCTTTCAGGCCACGCAGCAACGCATAACGGAAACCGGCTTCATGCGTCCCGCCTTCCGGCGTTGGCACGGTGTTGCAGTAGGAATTGACGAAACCGTCACCGGCGAACCAGTTCACGGCCCACTCGACGGATCCGTGCTTTCCGGCCTTGTCTGTCCGTCCTGCGAAGATTTCATCGACCACGCGGCGCTCGCTTGTGAGGCGCTCGGCAAGAAAATCCTTCAGGCCGCCGGGGAAGTGAAAGACAGCTTCGGCAGGCGTTGCGTCTTTCCCGTCGATCAGATCCGGGTCGCAGTGCCACCTGATTTCCACGCCGCCGAAAAGGTAGGCTTTCGAACGGGCCATCTTGAGCAGACGGGCAGGCTTGAACCGTGCGTTTTTGCCGAAAATCTGCTCATCCGGCCTGAAGCGAACGAGCGTGCCACGCCGGTTTTGCGTGTCGCCGACCATCTCGAGTGCCCCTTGCGGGTGTCCTCTGCGGAATGTCTGGCGATAGAGTTTCCGGCTGCGGGCAACTTCCACCACGAGCTCTTCTGAAAGCGCATTCACAACAGATACGCCGACGCCGTGCAATCCACCCGAGGTCTCGTAGACCTTGCTGTCGAATTTGCCGCCCGCATGGAGCGTCGTCATGATGACTTCCAGGGCGGACTTGTCCTTGAATTTCGGGTGGGGATCCACGGGAATGCCGCGCCCGTTGTCGACGATCGTTAGGTAGCCATCAGCCCCCAGCGACACATCGATCCAGGTTGCGTGGCCGGCAACGGCTTCGTCCATCGAGTTGTCGATCACCTCGGCGAAAAGATGATGCAGCGCCTTCTCGTCGGTGCCGCCGATATACATTCCCGGACGGCGGCGGACCGGCTCCAG
>JBCDEN010000416.1:0-4440 GCA_039179715.1 Pseudomonadota bacterium | reverse complement strand
GTGGCCCGGGAACTGACCAAACGCTTCGAGACATTCGCGCGCGGCACCTTGAGCGATCTCGCAAGTCAGTTCGCGGAGGCTTCGGTCAAGGGCGAAATCGTCATTCTGGTCGCGCCGCCGGAAGAGCGGCCGCAGGCGGATGCGTCTGATCTGGATACGCTGCTTGCGGCGGCGCTTGAAGCCATGCCTGTGAGCGCTGCCGCCAAAAAGGTTGCGAAGGCGACCGGTCTTGATCGCGGCGAGGTCTACAGGCGCGCGCTTGATCTCAAATCGGGAGACAGCTGATCTTGGCACGGTCCGGCCGGCAATCGGAAACCCGCCGCAAGGCGCATGCGCTGGGGCTTTCAGCGGAAAGCCGGGCCGCCTGGTATCTGCGGCTCACCGGCTGGCGAATCCTGAAAAGACGCTACAAGACTAAGGCAGGCGAAATCGACCTGATCGCCAGGAAACGCAAGACCGTCGCCTTTGTCGAGGTCAAGGCCCGCAAGACCCGGAACGCGGCCCTGGACGCAGTTACCCCGGCCAGTCAGAAACGGATTACGCGGGCGGCCAGGATCTTCGTCTCCGAGCACCCGAAGGCCGGGTTCTTCACGCTCCGGTTCGACGTCATCGTCATTCGTCCCTGGGCACTGCCCGAGCGCATCGAGAACGCGTTCGAGGCGTGGGAGTAGGTTTGGGGAAATGGCCTGGAGGCAAGAACCGGGCAAAGTGCATCACTGCGTACCGCATCGGCGTGGATGCCAAGGTCAGATCGACCGCTGCCCGGTTCAAAATGAACGGGTGAATTTGTGTCATGAGAAAGCACCATAGTTCAGCGAAACCCCAAGCCGAGATACCGGATTGTTTCCTGCGACGATGGTGTTGGATTTCCGCGCGATATTGCTCGCACCTGGTCATTGCAGGACTTAATCCTGGCCACAGTACAGCGAAGAATCGCGATTGAAGCGCGTAAGTTGCGATTTTGGGAATGGAGAGCGCATTACCTCTCCGATCCCGGATCTCCGCTGCGCTGCGTCCGGGATGACGTCGGTGCCGGAACGATTGCCGCGGCCGCACTTTGGCGGTCATCGTTGAAGACGGACCTTGCGGTCCTCCTCAGGATGAGGCTTTGCGAAACAAGCCCGATCAGGTAGAGCGTCGATCCCAACGACCTCATCCTGAGGAAGCGCGAAGGCACTGTCTCGAAGGATGGCCCGCCAAGGCCGGAACCGGCAACAGCCGGCGAACAGCAAGTGCGACGCAGTGAAGGCACCAGGGGTCACCCACTGGACAAAGCGGCGTTGCCACCGCATATCTGGACCAACCGATCTACAATCTCTCAGCGCCTTTCTGGCGCACCCGCCGGGAGTCGCCTCATGGCTTTGAAAGTAGCGGTCCAGATGGACCATATCTCGACAATCAACATTGCCGGCGACAGTGCCTTTGCGATGATGCTGGAAGCGCAGGCGCGCGGCCATGCGCTCTACCACTACACACCCGACCGGCTCGCGCTGCGCGGCGACGAGGTTTTCTGCGCGCTGGAACCGGTCGAGATACGCGACGAGAAAGGCAACCACTTCACGCTTGGCGAGCGCACCCGCATGGACATGCGCGAGATGGATGTCGTGCTGATGCGCCAGGACCCGCCCTTCGATCTGTCCTATATTGCAGCCACGCATATTCTGGAAAAGATCCACCCGGAAACGCTGGTCGTGAACGATCCGGGCGAAGTCCGCAATGCGCCCGAAAAGCTGTTCGTGACCGACTTCGCCGACCTGATGCCGCCGACGCTCATCACCAAGGACAGGGCGGAGATCGATCTCTTCCGGGAGGAATATGGCGATATCGTCATGAAGCCGCTTTTCGGTCATGGCGGGGCGGCGGTTTTCCGGATCACACGGGACGATCTGAACTACGGTTCGCTTTATGATTTCTTCGACGCCACCTTCCGCGAGCCCTGGGTCATCCAGCAGTTCCTTCCCAATGTGAAACACGGCGACAAGCGCATTCTTCTGGTTGACGGCGCTTTCGCAGGCGCGGTCAACCGGGTTCCGGCCGCCGGGGACCTGCGTTCCAACATGGTGCGCGGCGGTGCGCCGACCGACAGCGACCTGACGGACAGGGAGCGCGAGATCTGTGCCCGCCTTGGCCCCTCGCTCAAGGAAAAGGGCCTTATCCTCGTCGGCATCGACGTGATCGACGGCATGCTGACGGAGATCAACGTTACCGCGCCAACCGGCATCCGCGCCATCCGCAATCTCGGTGGACCGGATGTTGCGGCGATGGTCTGGGATGTGCTGGAGGAAAAAGCCGGACTCTGACGGGCACCGGTATTTTGCGATCAAAACCTGCAAAGGCAAAAAAAACCTCCGCGCGAGCGCGGAGGTGAAAGTTAGTGTGCTTAGACAATGCAACAGAGGGCCTCACGGCAACCTCTGTCTGTAAAACCCACCGAGGCCATTGTTCTTCCTCGAAAAATCAAAAAAAAATCAAAAAAATAATGCGTGCATAACAGGTGATTTAAAAACACAAGGAAAATCAGCTAGTTAGTGATTTGATAACAGTAATTCGTTCAAAAAAATATTTTAAATACAATTACTTAGTCAACACAAGGTTGTAGGTGATTGTGGCGCAGAAACGGCACTGAGCGGGTCTTTTGAAGGCAGGCAGGCCGTCTCCGGAAAGGAAAGCAAAGCGGCCGGCGCCCAGGTCACATTCTGCCGAGGCCGCGCGGGCCTATTCGGCAGCCTCCGTTTTCAGGATGCCGCGACGGATCTGGTCCTCCTCGATGGATTCAAAGAGGGCGCGGAAATTGCCTTCGCCGAAACCCTCGTCGCCCTTGCGCTGGATGAACTCGAAGAAGATCGGCCCGATCACGGTCTTGGAGAAAATCTGCAAAAGGATCTTCGTCATGCCGCCGTCGACGACCCCTTCGCCGTCGATCAAGATCCCGTGCTGCTTCATCCGCTCCAGCGGTTCGTCATGGCCCTGAACCCTGTCATGGGACATGTCGTAATAGGTCGCCGGCGGACCCGGCATGAACTTCAACTCGTTGGCGGCAAGCCGGTCGGTGCTGTCATAGATGTTGTCTGTGCCGACGGCGATATGCTGGATGCCTTCACCGCGATACTTCTTCAGAT
The DNA here is from genome assembly GCA_039179715.1 of Pseudomonadota bacterium. GTDB lineage: Bacteria > Pseudomonadota > Alphaproteobacteria > Rhizobiales > Stappiaceae > Roseibium. The sequence goes on along the minus strand of JBCDEN010000416.1, from coordinate 1,321 downwards.
ATTCCTCGATCTGGCTGGTGTCGTCCTTGGATTCGTTCAGCGGGATGCGGATCTTGCCGCAGGGGCTGGTGATCGCGCGGCTGACAAGGCCGGTGATGCGCCCGTCGATGTCGAAAAAGTGGATCTGCCTGAAATTGAAGAGCGTGCGGTAGAAGTCCCACCACGTGTCCATGTTGCCGCGATAGACATTGTGGGTCAGGTGGTCGAGATAGTAGAAGCCGACGCCTCCCGGCTTGGGGTTGGTCTCGCCGAGCCAGTCGAAGTCTTCCGCGTAGGCCGATCCCTTGTCGCCATATCTGTCAACGAAATAAAGCAGCGACCCGCCGATGCCGACAATGGCCGGAACGTTCAGTGTCTTGTCGTCGCCGTGATAGGGCGTCGCGCCGTTTGCAACGGCATGCTCGAAGGCATGTTGTGCATCGACGACGCGCCAGGCCATGGCCGGCGCGCACGGGCCGTGCTCTTCCACGAAACGCATGCCGTGGGTGCCGGGCTCCGCATTCAACACATAGGTGATATCGCCCTGGCGGTAGAGCGTGATGTTCCGCGACTTGTGCTTTGCGACCGGCACATAGCCCATTTTCCGGAACAGCGCGTCCAGCTTCTCAGGTTCGGGATGCGCAAATTCAACAAATTCGAAGCCATCGGTTCCGGCCGGGTTCTGCGGCGTGATCTGGGCAGGCGGCGCGTTATGCGGGAACGGTCCCATGACGTCTCTCCTTCAAATGAGCTTTGTTGGGCAGAGAGTGCCTGAACCGGCGCGCAGGGTGTGTGCAATCGACGTGAATTTGCGTATTGTGATGCACGAAAAACGCAAATGGTCAGGAAAAATTGCATGACTGGTGCATGGGACGGCTTTGATTTGAGACTCTTGTCCGCTTTACAGGCAAACGCCGCGCTGACCAACGCGGAACTTGGCGGCCTGATAGGCCTCTCCGCAAGCCAGGTCTCCCGCCGCCGGCAGAGGCTGGAGGAGGCGGGCGTCATAAAGCGCTACAGAGCGGCACTTGACCCGGAAGCGCTCGGGCTGACGGTGACCGCCTATGTCGGGGTGACGCTCGGGGCCCACAGCCGCGAGAATGCACGCAAGTTCCGCAACATGGTCACGGCGATGCCGGAATTGCAGGAGGCCTATACGCTCACCGGCGATGTCGACTACATGCTGAAAATCGTGGTTCCCGACCTCAAGAAACTCAGCCGGATCATCAACGACGATCTTCTGCCCCAGGAGGCCGTGCAGCATGTGCGCTCGTCCATTGCAATGGAAACGCTCAAGGACGACAACCTGTTGCCGCTCGGATAGCGCAGCATGATCGGAAGC
>JBCDEN010000327.1:0-5439 GCA_039179715.1 Pseudomonadota bacterium | reverse complement strand
TCTAGGGAGTATCCAGGAGGTCCAGCATGAAAAAATACGGTCAGTTCTGTCCCGTGGCAAAGGCGACCGAGATACTGGGCGATCCCTGGTCGATGCTGATCGTTCGCGAACTCCTGCTCGGCTCCAGCCGGTTTTCCAGCTTGCAGCGCGGGTTGCCGCGCATTTCACCGACCATCCTGAACAAGCGTCTGAAGGAGTTGGAAGCCTCCGGCGTCATCGTCAAAAGGCCGATCAGCGGCCAGCGTGGACATGACTATCGACTGACGCCGGCCGGAAAGGAACTGTCCGCCGTTGTCCAGGCGCTGGCCGTGTGGGGGATGCGCTGGGCCCGGGACGAAATGGACGACGATGATCTGGATGTCACATTCCTGATGTTCGATATCCAGCGCAATCTTGCGCTCGACCAACTGCCCGACGGGGAAACGGTGATCTGTTTCCAGTTTCCCGATCTGCAGGAGTTCGGAACCTGGTGGCTGATCTGCGCCGGGGGCGAAGTCGATCTGTGCTACCAGGATCCGGGCAAGGACGTGAACGCTTTCATCACGTCGCGGTCCCGCACGATGATGGAGGTCTGGATGGGAGACCGTCCGCTCTCGAGCGCTTTGAAGACCGACCAGATAAGCCTGGTCGGCGAAAGCGCCGTCTGCGCGCGCTTCGCCAAGTGGTTTCCGCTTTCAGAAGCCGCGGCGATCCCCCGTCCGTCCGAGAGCGAACGCGTTTAGCCGGACGCAAAGCCTGATCAGGGCTCCGCTGGTATCGGAGCATCGGGGTGGATCAGCTGCTCGCCCTTGAGATCCGACCACAGGCTGGCGGGTACCGGTGTCTCCAGAACCTCGACATTGGCCTTGACCTCGGCGGCGCTCACGGCGCCGGGGATAACCGTCTTGACACAGGGATGGGCGAGCACGAACTGAAGCGCGGCGGCAATCAGCGGCGCGCCGTGTGATTTGCAAACAGCCTCTATCTTTCGTACACGTTCAAGAATTTCAGGCGGGGCTTCCGCATAATTGTATTTGGCGCCCTCGACGGGGCCGGTTGCCAGAATGCCGGAATTGTAGGGGCCGCCCAGGATGATGCCAACATCGCGCTTTTCGCAGAGCGGCAGAAAACTCTCCAGCGCCTCCTGCTCCAGGAGCGTATACCGCCCGGCCAGCAGGAACCCGTCGAAATCACCTAGCCCGAGCAGTTTCTCACAAACCTGCCATTCGTTCACACCTGCGCCGATGGCCGCGACGTCCCCGGCGTCCTTGAGTTCGCACAGGGCCTTGTAGCCGCCGCCGTCAAACAGCTCCCTGACCTTGGCGTCGCTCTGTTCCTGCGACCCTTGGGAGAAAACACAAACGTCATGCACCAGCAGAATGTCGGCATTGGCAACCTGGATGCGTTCGCGGCTGGCCTCGTAGCTGCGCATGACGCCGTCATAGGTGTAGTCGAAGACGATCCGCTTTTGCGGCACGTTGACGAAGGCTTCCGGGGTGACCTCGTGCGGTTCGCAGTCCAGAAGAAGGCGGCCGATTTTCGTGGACAGCTGGACATTGTCCCGGCCGAACCTTGCCAGTGCCTTGCCGAAGCGTTGTTCGGAAATGCCGAGGCCGTATTGGGGCGCCGTATCGAAATAGCGGATCCCGGCGTCGAAGGCCGCCTGAAGCGCGGCCTGTGCGTTGTCTTCCGTGACTTCACGATAGAGATTGCCGAGGGGCGCGCCGCCAAAGCCCATTTTCGTAAGGGGCAGGGGCCGTTGGGTGCGGTCGTTCAACAAGGTGGTGTCGGTTACTTTCATGCAAGGATCCTGTGTCAGCTGGACTGGAAAAGTTCGGGACGGGTTTCGGCCAGGGCTTCGATGCGCGGCATCAATTGTCCAAGATGATACCGCAGCGCCGCCTGCGCCGCGTCCGGGTTCCGGTTCTGAATGGCTTTGAAGACGGCCCGGTGCTCGTCAAGGGTTTCAACGGCCCTGCCAGGTGTCGGGAGAAGCAGCATGCGCGCCCGGGTCACCTGGAGAGAGACTAGCCGGGCAACCGCCTTCAACCTTGGGAATCCGGTGAAAAGCATCGGAAGCTCATGAAATTCTTCATCGGCCTGGTAAAATCCGAGGATATCGCCGTCCTCAATGAGAAGGGTCTGAAGGCGCATGTTCCGGTTTATCTGTGCAAACTGTACTTCTGTCCTGTCCGAGGCGACCTTGGCGACACTCGCCAGCTCCAATGCCTGCCGCAGGAACGAACCTTCGCGGATGTCGTCCATCGAAAAATAGGCGACGCGCGTTCCCGACTGCGGGATAACATCGACAAGGCCTTCGTTTGCGAGTCGAGCGATCGCCTCCGCAACGGGCGATCGGGATACACCGAGTTTTTCGCAAATCAGAGCCTTGCGCAGAACTTCTCCCGGCCGGAACTGCAGCGACAGGATCGCTTCCTGTAGCGCCAGATAGACTTTCTGGGCGAGCGAACCTTCGAAGGTACTTATGCCTTGGAGCCGCGCCGCGTCGATGTCGGTATTCGTCATAATCGCCTCTTGTAGACTAACATGTTAGTTGACAAGGTCAGCAAGTCAAGCTAGGTCGGGAGCAGAAATTTGCCCACAATTACGAAGTCCACTGGTGCGGGAGAGGCGCGGCATGATCGGAAGCGGATTCATCAAGCTCAGGTCCGACGACAATGTCGTCATCGCCCTGCAGCCGCTTTCTGAAGGAACGGATATCGAGGGCGTGCCACGTGCCCTGGCAGGTCAGATCCAGCCCGGTCACAAGATCGCTTGCGCTCCGATTGCCAAGGGTGACAACGTTTATCGCTACGGTCAGGTCATCGGGCAGGCGAAAACGAACATTTTGCCCGGAGAGCATGTCCATTCGCACAATCTTGGAATGCAGGATCACAGTCTGCAGGACCATGAGTTCGCGTCGCAAAACACGCCGTTGCCCGAAATCGATCACGCGCGAACATTTCTTGGCTACAAACGTGCCGACGGGCGAACCGGTACGCGCAATTACATTGGCATTCTCACCTCGGTGAATTGCTCCGGGTCCGTCGCCCAGTTCATTGCGGAGGCTGCGGAGCGGAACGGACTTCTGGAGCGGTTTCCGAACGTGGATGGTGTCGTGCCGATCGTGCACGGAACCGGTTGCGGCATGTCAGGAGAGAACGAGGGTTACGCGGCTCTGTTCCGAACATTGTCAGGATATGCGCAGCATCCGAATTTCGGCGGAATCCTGCTGATCGGACTTGGCTGCGAGGTGATGCAGATATCCGATCTTGTCGGCGGCCGCCCGATCCGGGCGGATGGCGCGCTTCGTTACATGACCATTCAACATCAGGGCGGCACGCGCAAGACCATTGAAAAGGGGCTTGAGGAACTGGAGGGCATCGCCTGCATTGCAAACGAAGTTGCGCGAAGCCCGGCCCCGATCAGTGATATCACCGTCGGCATGCAGTGCGGCGGCTCCGACGGATATTCCGGCATCACGGCAAATCCGGCGCTCGGTTACGCCTCGGATCTGCTTGTGCGCCATGGTGGCACGACGATCCTCTCCGAAACGCCCGAAATCTACGGCGCGGAACATCTTTTGACCCGCAGGGCGCAATCGAAGGACATCGGCGAGAAGCTGATGCAGCGCATCCGGTGGTGGGAGGAATACACCAACCGGCATGGCGGTGAAATGGACAACAATCCCAGCCCCGGAAACAAGCGTGGTGGCTTGACGACGATCCTGGAAAAGTCCCTCGGGGCCGTCGCCAAGGGAGGAACTGCGCCGCTCTCCGGTGTTTATGAATTCGCCGAGCAGGTGGACCGGAAGGGTTTCGTTTTCATGGACAGCCCGGGCTTCGACCCGTGCTCGGTGACCGGGCAAGTGGCTTCCGGGTCAAATCTTGTCGTGTTCACCACCGGCCGGGGATCCGTTTCCGGATACAAGCCGACACCCTGCATCAAGCTGGCGACAAACTCCGACATGTACCGGCGGATGTCCGGCGACATGGATCTCAACTGCGGTGACATCGTCACGGACGGTGTGACCATCGAGCAAAAGGGTGAAGAGCTGTTTGAGTTGCTGCTCCGCGTCGCATCGGGCGAACATACAAAAAGCGAGGAACTGGGTTTCGGCGGTGTCGAATTCGTTCCCTGGCAAATTGGAGCGGTGATGTGAGGCGTCTTGAAGGGAAAAACATTCTGATCACCGCAGCGGGTCAGGGCATGGGACGGGCAAGCGCGCTCGCCTGCGCTGCGGAAGGGGCAAATGTCATCGCAACGGACAAGACCGTCGCATTGCTGGAAGGCCTTGACGGGATCGAAACCCACGGGCTCGACGTGACCGAGGGAACCGCGATCGCTGAATTCGTCGCTTCCCTTCCGGACCTCGACGGACTTTTCAATGTTGCGGGCATGGTGCACCACGGCACATTGATGGATGTCACCGACGAGGATTGGGAACGCGGCTTCGATCTGAATGTAACATCCATGATGAAACTGACGCGCGCCTGCCTGCCGGGCATGCTGCGGCGGGCGGAAAGAACCGGATCGGTATCGATCGTCAACATGTCGTCCATGGCCAGTTCCATAAAGGGGTTTCCTTTCAGAACGCTCTACGGGGCGTCCAAGGCCGCGGTCATCGGTTTGACCAAGGCGATTGCCGCCGATTTCGTCACCAAGGGCATCCGCTGCAACGCGCTTTGTCCGGGAACGGTTGATACCCCGTCGCTTCGCGGGCGGATTGCGTCTGCCCCGGATCCGGTGCAGGCCGAAAAGGACTTTATCGCCAGACAACCGATGCGCCGCCTGGCACAGGTCGCGGATATCACACCCATGGCGGTTTACCTGCTTTCCGACGAAAGCCAGTTCGTGACGGGACAGGCTCTGGCAGTTGACGGCGGCGTTACGATCTGAGGGGTCACTTGGAACAATGCATCCTTATTCACAAAATCCGCGACGTACCGTATTCCGGCGATGCGGGCTTCTTCCCTCACGGCGCATCCCCTATGAATGACCCAGCGCTTGCGGCCGTTGTTTGCGGTTGAGGGAAAGACCACTTGCGAAACGAGAGAACTGAGACATGAAACTGTTGCGTTATGGCCCGGCAGGGCAGGAAAAACCCGGATTGCTCGACGATGACGGACGCGTCCGCGATCTGTCGGCGCATGTGACCGATATTTCGGGAGACAGCCTGCTGCCGGAAAAAGTGGCGCAGCTTCAGAGCCTGGATGCGGGCAGCCTTCCCGTTGTTCCGGGCCATCCGCAGCAGCACCTCAGGCTGGGACCGTGTGTCGGCAATGTCGGCAAATTCATCTGCATCGGCCTGAACTATGCCGACCATGCTGCCGAATCCGGGCTGGATGTGCCTCCCGAACCCGTGGTTTTCGGGAAATGGACATCCGCGATTGTCGGCCCGGACGATGATGTCCATATCCCGCGCGGTTCGGAGAAAACGGATTGGGAAGTCGAACTCGG
>JBCDEN010000331.1:0-5390 GCA_039179715.1 Pseudomonadota bacterium | reverse complement strand
TCTCAACCCAGTCGCCCGTGTTGATGTAGTGAATGCCGTTCATATCACGATCGGCTGCATGGTGGATATGTCCGCAGATCACACCGTCGACCCCCTGACGGCGCGCTTCATCGGAAAGAGTTTCCTCGAAGCGGCCGATGAAACTGACGGCGTTTTTCACCTTCAGCTTCGCCCAGGCGGACAGCGACCAGTAGGTCAGGCCGAGACTCCTGCGAATGTAGTTGACCCATGTATTGACGCTCAAGGCGGTGACGTAGGCCTTGTCGCCGAAAAACGCCAGCCACTTGGCATGGCGGATGACGACATCGAACTGATCGCCATGAATGACCAGGTAGCGTTTCCCGTTGGCCGCTTCGTGCACGATGCTGTCACTGACTTCGACACCGCCGAAATGCGTGCCGAGGAAGTTCCGCAGAAACTCGTCGTGGTTCCCGGGAATATAGTGGATACGGGCACCCTTTCGGCCCTTGCGCAGGATCTTCTGCACCACATCGTTGTGAAGCTGAGGCCAGTACCATGTGCGTTTCAGTCGCCATCCGTCGACAATGTCACCGACCAGGTAGACGGTTTCGGCATCATGCTCCTTCAGAAAATCCAGCAGGAACTCTGCCTGGCAGCCGCGGGTGCCAAGATGCACGTCAGAAATGAACAGGGACCGGTAGTGCCGCGATGCCTCTGCGGTAGACATGGCATTTCTCCATATTCCATTAGCAGCGCTATAGACGCGATTCAGGTTGCATTATTATGACATATGCGAAGACGTCTGCTGGTGTTCCCGACTTTCGTAACTTCATCAACAGCAATATAGAGTGCATCTCCCGATATGCTATGGGTCGCGAAAATGGAGGTTTTTCATGGATCTGGGACTTAGAGGAAAGAAGGCGATCGTGTGTGCGTCGAGCCGTGGCCTCGGCAAGGGGTGTGCGGAAGCACTCGCCGAAGCCGGTTGCGACATCGTTCTGAACGGACGCACCGAAGCTGTCCTGGATGAAACCCGCAAGGAAATTCAGACAAGGTACAACGTGTCGGTTCTCGGCATCGCTGCTGATGTTTCCTCACCTGAAGGCCAGCGTGCGCTGCTGTCCGCCTGTCCGGATCCGGACATTCTCGTCAACAACAACGGCGGCCCGCCAAGGCGCGACTACACGGAACTTGACCGTGACGCCCTGATTGACGGCGCCATCCAGAATTTCGTGACGCCGGTCGAGCTTATTCAGGCGGTCGCGCCGGGCATGAAGGAACGCGGTTTCGGCCGGATCGTGAACATAACGTCGCTGTCCGTGAAAATGCCGATCGAGGGTCTGGACCTGTCCAGCGGAGCACGGGCCGGCCTGACGGCTTTTCTGGCCGGTGTCTGCCGGCAGCTGGCCCCGCACGGTGTAACGATCAACAATCTCCTGCCCGGCAAGATGGACACGGACAGGCTCAGAGGCGGTTTTGAGCGCGCCGCGCAGCAGACCGGCGCGAGCCTGGATGACATCAGGGCACAGCAGTCAGCCGAGATCCCGACGCAGCGCTTCGGCAATGCGGAGGAATTCGGCCAGGCCTGCGCCTTCCTGTGCTCGCAGCATGCCGGCTACATCACCGGGCAGAACCTGCTTATGGATGGCGGGCTCTACCCGGCAGCCTTCTGAACCGACACGAACAACAAAAAAGGCCGGGATCAGCTCCCGGCCTTTTCAGTCGAGCGGCTGTTCGGATCAGAACTTGTAGCGCAGCGATGCGGTAAAGATGTTGACTTGGCTATCAACATCGGCGGTGTAGGTGCCAATGTTTGCGTTGTAGTCCTGATGACCGGGAACGATATTGATTTCAGTGTCTGCTGGAATGAGATGCGAATATCCAACGTCAAAAGCAAGATGTTCGCTTGGTTTCCAGGTCGCTCCAGCCGAAAGCCAGAGTCGATCGTTGTCAGGTAGGCGCGTTGACCGGATATCCTCGTCAATCGGCGAGAGTTCATAGCCGACACCGGCACGAAGGGTCACCTGATCGTTGAAATCATATTCACCGCCGACAGAGAAGAACCAGCCGTCGTCGTAGTTGAAATGAAGATCCGGAAGTCCTGTCGGATTGGTTGTCGAGCCGTCGGTTGCATCCAATTTGGCTGTGCCAAGGCGACTCCAATTGGTCCACTCGACTGTTCCTAACAATCTGATCTTTTCGTTGACGCTCTGCTTGGCAGAAAGCGTGACCATTTCAGGCATTATAACGTTTGTCTTAATTCCGGTGCGACTGGAAGAAAACGGGATGGGAGCAAGTCCGGCTGGATTGATAAAATGTCCGTCCAGTTCGTGGAACACAGCAGATCTGAAGCCAACACCGATTTCGGTGCTCTCGAATGGTTTGATCGTGACACCCGCAGTCGCCCCGAATCCAAGGCTTCCTCCCTTGACTTCCGAAGTTGGGACGGACGATGTGACAGACGCCGAGAATGGATAGGCGGATTTTAGGCGCACCTGAAGCCATTGGGCTTGCAGACCCAGCGCAACCGAGAGCTTATCGTTGACCTTGTATGCAACCACCGGATTGGCATTGATAGACATTACTTCCGACGAACGCGAATAGTACTGACCGGCCCAGCTTTGATCGGGTTTGGTCGACAAGCCAAATGGTGTGTTGATGGCCATGCCGAAGTACCAGCTCTCGTTCAGGCCGTAGCTCATATAGGTAGCAGGTATCCAAGCATCCGAGCCGACATCACCACTTGGTGCGGTGCTAACAGTCGCGCCAGTGAGTGCACTGACAAGTCCAGACGGAGTAAAAGTTCCGTTGATATCTGACTGCGGTGCAATAAAGGCATTGTGCGCTTCGAAACTTAATCCATGAGACGCGCCTGTCAGAGTAGCCGGGTTCCAGAATATGGAAGAAATACTCTCGCCTGTTGTCCCGTTCCCTGCAAATGAAGTCCCCTGGTAATATGCACTCTGCTCACGCAGCGCGAAGCCGCCCGCATGTGCGGCGGTGGCTGCGATCGAGAAGGCTATTGCCGTGGAGGCGAATAGAATCGTGTTTTTATTTGCCCATTTCATGGTGTTTTCTCCCATTCCCCTCCCGCCGGAGGAAATCTGATTTCTGAGAACAGGATTTTCCAAGACCGGGTGCTGTTGCAAGACAAGAATTCAACGTCGATGCGGCGCTGTTCTTCATGCTGCAACGCAAAATAATTCATGAAACGCGCACTGGTGTCGGACAAAAGATGCAAAAATGCGCGCAAAGGACTTCGCAAGGGGTCCTTTGTCACGAACGCGACACACATATGTAAAAACGCCTAAAAAATAGGCAAATAAACTTTAACCTTCCTTTAACGTCAATTATTCGGTGATCGTTGCCGCATTGCCACACTTACCCTTACGGAATAAAGGGTGTGCTGTGGATGACTTGGCGTGTCCAGAACGTCGAACACCAGGATTTGCGCGGCAAAACCGGCCCTGCAAGTTGCAGGGCCGGGTGTATCCAGGGCGTTTGAGCAGGCTCAGAATCGGCTTTTTGAGCCCCGTCATGCAATGACGTTGAGGTCATGTCCAAGAGCCATCGCTCCGCCTTCACAGGACCGCGTCAGGCACCGCCGTCCCGGGCCGACAGAAAGCGCCGCATTGCGACATCGCTCCAGGGCGCCAGGCGCGCCCGCGCTGCAACGTGGCTGTCGTAGATGCGTTTGCTGAGCGGGTCCTTTCCGGCGAATTCCAGCAGCACGGCGGATGCCGTTTCGCGCAGAGCCGCAAGAACCTCGTCCGGATAGGGTTTCACCTCAACGCCGTCTTCTTGCTGAAGCAGTTCCAGGCTGCCCGCATTTTCCCAGTCGCTTTCCGCGAGCGCCCGTCCGTTCTCCGCGCGGCACGCTTCCAGCACGACCGTGCGCAGGTCCTCCGGAAGTCCCTCCAGTGCAAGCTGGTTGAAGAGGGCCTCGCCGGTGCCGTTCGGTTCGTGAAAACCTGGCGAATAGTAGTTTTTTGCGACCTTCTGGAAGCCCATCGCGCGATCGGACCAGGGACCGAGAAACTCGGTCGCATCGAGCACCCCGGACTGAAGCGCCTGAAACAGCTCCGCAGGCGGCAGTCCGACGGGTGTCGCGCCAAGGCGGCGCATGACCTCGCCGCCGAGACCGGGCATGCGGATTTTGAGGCCGTTCAGATCCTCAAGGCCATTGATGGGCTTCTTGTACCACCCGCCCATTTGTACGCCGGTATTGCCAGCCATGACCGGCTTGATACCGAACGGCGCATAAAGCTCGTCCCAGAGCGCCTGTCCGCCGCCGCGCTCGATCCAGCTGATATGTTCATGCGGCAGCAAGCCGAAGGGAATGGCCGTGAAGAAGACCGAGGCAGGAAGCTTGCCCTGCCAGAAGAACGAGGCCGTATGCGCCATCTGCGCCGTTCCCGACGCGACGGCATCGAACACCCCGAGCGCCGGCACAAGCTCGCCGGCCGAATACAGCCGGATACGCAACCGCCCGCCTGTCATTGTCGCGACCTGATCGGCAATCCTTTGCGCCGTGACGCCGGGGCCCGGCAGGTTTTTCGGCCAAGAGGTCACCAGCTTCCATTCGATCGTTGCCGTGCCCTGCGCCAGGGCGGGCGCTGCCAGAACGGCCCCACCGCCTGAGATCGCGGTGCCGAGCAATGCCCTGCGGTTCAATTGCCTGCCGTTGCCTGTCTTCTTCTTGGACATGTTACGCGCTCCAGATTTGATGGAAATGATGCACCGGACCGTGGCCGGACCCGATTTGAAGCCGGTCGGCGGCGGCGATCGCGCCGTGCACGTAGTGTTTCGCAGCGGAAATGGCCTCTTCGATTGTCAGCTGCTTTGCCAGACCCGCTGCGATGGCGGAAGAAAGGGTGCACCCCGTTCCGTGTGTGTTTTCAGTGTCGATGCGCCTTTCGCGCAGCCAGATAGCTGTGCCGCCGCCGGACAGGAACAGGTCGTTGCTGTCTTCACCCGTGCCATGCCCTCCCTTCAGAAGCACGGAACGTGCGCCAAGGCTGAGGAGCTGTTCTGCCTGAGACAGCATGTCTGTCTCGCTTCCGGCAAGCGGGGCGTGCAGCATCCGTGCCGCTTCGTGAAGATTGGGCGTGATCACGTCCGCGAGCGGAACCAGCTCGGAAATGAGACTTGAGACAGCGCTTTCGGCCAGCAACGGATCGCCACTGGCGGCAACCATGACCGGATCCAGAACAATCGGACCCGTTGAATGCGCCCCGAGACCTGCTGCAACCGTCTCGATGATGGCCGAGCTGGCAAGCATGCCGATTTTGGTCGCCTTCACGCCGAGGTCCGCATAGACCGCATCCATCTGGGCACGCACGAATTCCGTCGGCACGTCGTGGATGGCGCTGACACCGCGGGTGTTCTGCGCCGTCAGGGCCGTCAGCACGCTGGCGCCATAAACGCCG
>JBCDEN010000205.1:0-6693 GCA_039179715.1 Pseudomonadota bacterium | reverse complement strand
AGGATGGCTGGTACATCGCTGCCCGAAAACGCCCGGTAAGGTAGGTGCACGGGGATTTCCCAGCCTTGTCCGGCATAGCGCATGAACGCGGTGAGGCTGGTGGTCGTCCGGCCTTTTCGCAGGCCCTGTTCGACGAATTCCTTTGCCTCGATCTCCATCGCTTGCAGCGCGGCATTGACCGCGCCCGCATCGAATTCCGCCAGTGTCTGGAACAGGCCCCGGGTCGCCTCGTAACTGAACGGAGCACGCAAGAATCCGATCGCGGACCCGACACCCGCCCCGGGGGGAATGAGCAAGGCTTGAATGCCCAGTTTCTCGCATAAACGGCAGGCATGGAGCGGAGCGCCGCCTCCAAAGGCGATCATGGTGAAATGCTCGATGTCGCGGCCGTTTTCGACAGTGTGGACGCGCGCTGCATTGGCCATGTTTTCATCGACCATCTCGGTCACGCCGAAGGCCGCCTCGGCAACCTCCATGCCCTGCATCGAGGCGATCCTTGCCGAAAGCGCAGCCCTGGCGTTTTCGAGGGAAAGGGGGATTGCACCACCTGCGAAATTGTCCGGATCCAACCTTCCGAGAACGAGGTTTGAATCCGTAACGGTCGGTTCAATGCCGCCGCGTTGATAGCAGGCCGGCCCCGGCTCGGAGGCAGCCGAACGCGGTCCGACCTGGATGCGCCCCATCTGGTCGATCGATGCGATGGAACCTCCGCCTGCTCCAATCTCGACCATCTCCACCACAGGTGTGGATACGGTCATGCCGGACCCTTTCTTGAAACGGTATGTGCGGGCCACCTCGAACGTGCTTGCTGTCTTCGGCGCGCCGTTCTCGATCAGGCAGATCTTTGCGGTTGTTCCGCCCATGTCGAAGGACAGGACCTTTTCAAGTCCATGCGCGCGGGCGAACTCGGCGGCGAAGATGGCACCGCCCGCAGGCCCGGATTCAAGAAGGCGCACCGGCTGCTCGGATGCCGTTTCGACCGAAATAAGCCCGCCCCCCGAGTGCAGCATGAAAACCGGAGCTTCAATGCTGCTCTCGCGAAGTCTTGCAACGAGCCGGTTCAGGTATGCGGAAACCTGCGGCTGCACATACGCATTGGCAATCACCGTGTTGAAACGCGGCAATTCGCGCATTTGCGGAGAGATGACGGATGAAAGCGAAACGGAAAGATCCGGCGACAGCTCCTTGAGGGCATCAGCCATCATCGTTTCGTGCGCATCATTGGCGTAAGCATGCATCAGGCCGATCGCCACCGCATCAAAACCGCCTTCGATGATGCGGCGCGCCATGTGCCTGGTCTCGGCCGGATCAAGCGCGAGCAGCACGTCCCCCTTCGGTCCGATCCGCTCGTTCAGCGTGAAGCGGTGCTTTCTTGGCACCAGCGGTCTGGGCAATTGCAGGTTCAGGTCATATTGCTCGAACCGGTTTTCGGACCGCATCTCGATGACGTCGCGAAATCCTTCGGTCGTGATGAAGGCCATGTTGGCACCGCGGCGCTCGATCAAGGCGTTCGTGACCAGTGTGGTTCCGTGAATGACCTGACCAATATCGGACAGAGCGATGTGCGCATTTCGGGCAGCGGTTTCAATGCCTTTCAAAATCGCCCGTTCGGGTTCGTTGTAATCCGTGAGCAGCTTGCACGTGGCCATGCCGCCCGGATGGTCGAGCGCGACATCGGTAAATGTGCCGCCAATATCCACGCCAACGCGAATGTCGGACCTGGTCATACCTGTCAGAAACCCTTGATGAACTGGTTCGCCGTGAAGGCGATATTGTAGAAGCGAGACATCACAGGAGCATTCGCGACTGCGGCCATGTCGGTTGTCGGAAGAGGCAGGTCTTCCGGTTGCATGCCTGTCAGAAGGCCTGCAATTCCTTGCCCGAAGATCGTTCCTGTCGTGATGCCGCGGCCATTGTAGCCGATGGGCGTATAGAGGCCCTCGTCGAGCACGTGAATGCGCGGCAGGTGATCCGGTGTCATTGCAATCTGGCCATGCCAGGCCTCCTCAAAGCGCATGTCGCCGAGATCGGGAAAGAGACGGGAAAGTTGCTTCCTGGCCCACCTGTGGGAAAGACCCCTGGACTGGTCGCCCAGCATTTTGCCCATGGATCCGATGATCAAGCGGTCCGCATTGTCCCGCCGCAGAGAAAACATGATGGGCGCGGTGTCCCAGAGCCCCTGGCGCCCCGGCAGAATATGTGCCGCCCGCTCTCCCAACGGCTCGGTGGCGAGCTGGAAGTAATGGATCATCGTGTAGGTTTTCTTCAGCCCGGGCCAGAGGTTGTCCGTATAGGCATTGGTTCCAAGAACAACCGATTTGGATGTGATCTGTCCCTTGTCCGTGTGGACAACCCAGCCGTCAGCCGACTTCTTCAAGGACGAAACCTTGACGCCCGTGCTGATTGAAGCACCGGCGGCCTTGGCAGCGCGCGCAAGACCACGGCAATATCCCATCGGATTGATGGTGCCGGCGCGATGGTCGATCAACCCGCCGTGGAAGGCGGTTGAGCCGATCTTCCCGGAGATCTCCTCGCGGTCCAGCAGGTCGACCGGTTCGCCCATGGAATCCCATTCCTTCCACCTGGCTTCCAGATCCCGGAAGCCCGAGGGCGCATGCGCCGCGTGAATGGTTCCGTTTCGTGTCGCTTCGCAGCGGATCTGGTGTTTCTCGATCAGGTCGAACACCATTGAGGGGCCATTGCCGAAACGTTGCAGGAAACGCGGGCCGTAGGTGGCGCCGAGCTTTTCCCGCACTTGTTTGGGAGGAAGCCAGATCCCGGCGTTGACAAGACCCACATTGCGGCCCGATCCGCCAAACCCGACATGATTGGCCTCGACAACACAGGCCGACAGTCCCGCCTCGCTGCAGTGAAGAGCGGTCGACAAACCGGTAAAGCCGCCGCCGACGATCACGACGTCGAACTTTTCTCCCTCCGGCAACTGACCTTCGAGGTCACGTTCCTCGGCAGAAACATCCCAGAGGGAAACAGGCATTGTCCTGGTCAAAACGACAGCCTCCTTTTTGCGGCTTTCAAAAACGTCCGGCCTTCTGGATTACTTGCAAACAAGTGTATCGCGTGTCAATATAAGAAATAAATGTTTTATATATCGGAACAGTGAGTGAGATGAAAAAACTTGCCAGAAGTGCAGCGAGCATGGTCGCGGACGCCCGGTCGCGAATTGAAGAAATGGAAGTCAAGGACCTGATCGCCAAGATGGACGACCCCAATGTTGTGATTGTCGACATTCGCGACGTGCGCGAACGGCAACGATCGGGCTTCATTCCCGGTAGCGTGCATGCGCCAAGAGGCATGGTGGAGTTCTGGGTCGATCCGGAGAGCCCTTATTTCAAGGACGTCTTCGCTCAGGACAAGACGTTCGTCTTTCACTGCGCTTCCGGGTGGCGGTCTGCGCTGACGGTCGCAACGCTGCAGGACATGGGCTTTGATGCGGCTCATCTCCGGGAGGGCTTTTCCGAGTGGGTCAAGCAGGGCGGACCTGTTGAAATGCCGGAGCCCAAGGCTTGACCCGCGAGGCGGCACGGAAAGCCCACGCGCCCCGGCACGGCTCCATGGCTCCCTGACCCGCCGCGGTGCATTGGTCTGGAGCCGCGGCACGGTGGATCCCTGCGGCAGGATCACACGCGTGAAAGCTTGCGGGAAATTGCTTCGGCCGCATGTGCGGAAAGCGAGCCGAAACGTTCTTCTCCATTATCGGGCAAATTGACATTGGGAACCGAGATGCCGATGGCCGCAACGGCCTCGCCGTCCGGGAGCTTTATCGCGGCGCCAAAACTCAGGATCCTGTCGCGAAACTCTCCGGTGTCGTAGGCGTAACCTCTTGAACGCGTGGCTTCGATGTCCTCATCCAGCTGGTTCAACGTTGTCATCGTCCGGTTGGTGAAAGCTTCGAATGGCTCGGAGAGCTTCTCGCGCAGGCTGATGTAGTTTGCCGCGAGGATCGCCTTTCCGGTGCCGACACAGTGGATGGGCGCCGTTCCGCCGATGGGGTTCCAGGAGCGGATCGGTTTTCGGCTCTCGATCTTGTCGATATAGACCACGTTGAATTGTTCGGGGACCGCTAGGTAGATCGTCTCGCCGGTCTCATCGGCAAGGTAGGCCATCTCGGGCGCTGCAAGTTCCCTGAGGTTGAGGCTGTCGACCGTGCTGCGCCCCACTTGCCACATCTTGAGGGTGGCCGCGTATCCGCCATCTTCCTTTTGCGAGACATAGCCAAGTCTTGAAAGTGTCTGCAGCAAACGAAAGGTGTTGGACTTGGTCAGGTCGAGAGACCGCGAGATCTCGGTCACCCCGAGAGACTTGCGCGCTTCGGCGAGTTTTTCGAGTATCGCCAGGCCTTTGGAAAGCGTTGAATCAACTTTTGCTTCAGTCGTTTTTTTTTCGGACATCTTCAGCCTTCATTGGCGTTTGTCCGCAATGTAACGGACGATTCAGCAAAGGTAAATCGCGGTGGCTCGTGCGCTTCAACGCTGCCCGGGTGACCGTCCAGCCGGCGCAATTCCACCTGGGCCGAGTGTGCTGCCGTGCTCTGTGTCAAGGACGATGTCCGCAGGTCATGCGTCAGCACATTCGGATTGCCATGCCGGTCGCGGTGGTCAGGGTCGTCAAAATCCGGATCATACCAGGCGCCCGTCCACAGGAAAACGCAACCCTGCCGGATGTCTTTGGTGACACGCGCGCCCGCAAGGCATCTGCCGCGATTGTTGAAGAGCTCAACGACGTCGCCATCCAGGATCCCTCGTTTTGCCGCGTCGATTGGATTGATCAGCACCGGTTCACGCTGGCTGACCTTGGCAGCAAGACTTGTCGCGCCGTTGTCGAGCTGGCTGTGCAGGCGCGTTCCGGGCTGTCCGGAGAGCAGCGCAAGCGGATGGCTATCCCGGTCGGCCAACTGCCAGTCCCTTGGTTCGAACCAGCTGGCATGACCGGGACAATCGGCAAGCCGCATCTCCGCGATCGTGTTTGAAAAGAGTTCGATCCGGCCGCTTGGCGTCGGGAGCGGCCAGGTGTCCGGGTCCTGGCGAAATTCGGACAGGAATACCTGCTGCGGCGAAGGATCCGGAAGCATCACAGCGTCGCCGGCAATGAAGCTGTCCCAGTCGGGCAACGTGATGCCGTGCCCGGTTGCGGCGGCAACAGTCTCTTCCCAGAGCCTCGAAAGCCAGCCCCGCTCATCCAGCCCGTCACAGAATTCGTCCATGGTGCCGAGCCGCTTGGAGAGCGCGCTGTAGATGTCGAATTCCGTTCTTGCTTCGCCTGGAGGGGCGACGCAGGCGGGCATCGGGACCAGCGCGTTGTCGGACTTGCCTGCGCCGAAATCGGTCCGCTCGGGCGTGGCTGCAACAGGCAGAACGATATCCGCGTGCCGCGCCGTGGCTGTCCAGTTGATTTCGTTGACAATGACGGTTTCCGGCCTCGCGAAGGCTGTGCGAAGTCTGTTGAGATCCTGGTGGTGGTGAAACGGGTTGCCACCCGCCCACCAGACCATCTTCGCATCAGGAAACTTGCGGGTCTTTCCAAGATAGGAATATTCCCCGCCCGGATTGAGCAGCATGTCCGATGTCATGCTGACAGGTATGAAATCCGCGATCGGGTTCTCGCCCTGCGGCAGCGCTCCGGGCCGGAAGAGCCGCTCCATGTTGCCGATATTGCCATTCACGGCATAGCCGATCGTGAACCCGCCGCCCGGCAAACCGATCTGTCCAAGCATCGCGGCAAGCGCCACCGTCATCCACAGGGGTTGTTCGCCGTAATCCGCGCGCTGCAAGCTTGCCGCGCAGGAAATCATGGTGCGCCCACGGGCCATTTCCCGTGCCAGCATGCGCAGTCTTTCTTCCGGAATTCCGGACCGTAGCGCCGCCCAGGCCGCCGTCTTGGCGACCCCGTCCGCCGTTCCGAGCAGATAGTTTTCCAGGTGCTCAAAGCCGACCGTGTAGCGCTTAAGAAACTCCCTGTCATGGAGATCCTCTTCCAAAAGCGTGTGCGCCAGTCCCATCATGACCGCCACGTCGGTGCCCGGTCTTGGCGCAAGCCACTCCGCATCCACCACTTCCGCGACATCGCTTCGAAGCGGACTGAAGTTCACGAACCGGACGCCGGCTTCGGCGCATTTTTCCAGGTTACGGGTCTTGCGATGCATCGCGATACCACCGTCGCTCACCTGGCTGTTTCGATGAGCGAGCCCGCCGAACGCAACAACCAGATTGGTGTTCTCGGCGACGACCGGCCACCTAGTCGCACCGGCGACATGATCGCGGAAGTTCCCGAGAATGAACGGCATCAGGCCAAGCGCGGCGTTGTAGCTGTAGTTGCCCTCCGAACGGACAAAGCCGCCCTGCGTGTTCAGGAACCGCTTGAGCTGACTTTGTGCATGATGAAACCGTCCGGCGCTCGACCAGCCGTAGGAGCCAGCGAAAATCGCACCGTTTCCGTAAGTCTGCTTCACGCGTGTGAGTTCGCCGGCCAGGAGGCCGATCATTTCTTCCCACGAGACCTCGACGAACGGCTCCCTGCCTCTTTCGGAGGGACCGGGCCCGTTCTCGAGCCAGCCTTTGCCCACGGCCGGGCCCATGACGCGTGCACGTCCGTTAAGGCTGGACGCAATGTTTCCGTTGATTGGCGACGGGTCCGGATCGTTCGGGTGCGGAGCAACCGAAACAATTCGTCCGTCTT
>JBCDEN010000586.1:0-3202 GCA_039179715.1 Pseudomonadota bacterium | reverse complement strand
CACATGAAAGCCGGCTTCCAGAAAGGACCGGGAGATTTCGTAGTGGGTGGCATTGGGAGTTGCCACGGTCACCAGATCCAGGCGGTCCGGGCGGGCGCGCTCGGCTTCCAGCATTTCCTGCCAGTTGCCGTAGGCACGATCCTCGGCAATGCCCAGTTCCGCGGCGAACGCCTTGCCGCGCGCCGGATCGATGTCCAGAGCGCCGGCCGTCAGGTGGAAGTGACCGTCGAGGGCTGCGCTGATGCGGTGTGCCGGGCCGATCTGGGAGCCCTGGCCGCCGCCGATCATGCCCCATCTGAGTTTGCTCATGCTGCGACCTCGAATCCTATGGAATGCAGAAAGGTACGGTTCTCACGGGCGTCGTCCAGCGGCGACTGCGCCTTTTCCGGATCGCAGTCCTGTTCCACCGTGCACCAGCCTTCAAAGCCGGAGGCTTCCAGCTTCGCCTTGACGGCGGGAAAATCGACCGATCCCTTGCCGAGATTGCAGAAGATCCCGTCGCCGCAGGCATCGTAGAAATCCGTGCGGTTGGCGACGGTCCGGGCACGGACATCAGGATCTATATCCTTGAAATGCATATAGGAAATGCGGCCCATGTGGCGATCCATAAAGTTAAGTGGGTCGAAGTCCGCATAAAGGCTGTGGCCGGTGTCGAGGCAGATCTTCAACAGGCTTTCATCGATATCTTGCAGCAGGCGCTCAACTTCGTTCTCGAAATCCATGAAACCGCCGGCGTGCGGATGAATAGCGGTGATCAGCCCGTATTCTTCCGTGCCCATTTTCGCGATATCCCGGATCTTGGCGCAATAGTCGCTCCACTCGGAGGGCGGCATCTGCTCCGCTTCCGCCGGACGGCCGGCAGTCGGCGCACGGCGCGGCGAGATGCTGTCGATCAGGACCAGGTGCCTGGCGCCATGGGCTTTCAGCGCCTCGCAGGTGCGAACGGAGCCGTCCTTCACATCATCCCACCTGGCGGGGTCGTGGAAGGGACGGAACACGACGCCGCCGATCAGTTCAAGATCACGTTCGGCGAGTGCGTCTCCGAGTTCGGCGGGGTCTTCGGGCATAAAGCCGACCGGGCCGAGCTCGATGCCCTTGTAACCGGCGTCCCGGCATTGATCGAGCACCGTCAGCCAGGACGGATTGCGCGGATCGTCTGCGAATTCAACGCCCCAGGAGCAGGGCGCGTTTCCGATCTTGATTGTCATGTGATGCATCCAGAAAAGACAGCCCGGGTTTTGAAACCTAGACGTCGTCGAGTTTGATCCAGCTTTTGGATTCGTGCGATTGCCAGGCTGCTTCAACAACCTGATTTACATAAAGGCCGTCCTCGAAGGAGGGCCAGATATTCTGTCCTGTTTCTATGGCCGTCAGGAAATCCTTGGCCTCAATGATGATCTGGTCCTGATAGCCGGTTCCGTGTCCGGCACCCAGACAGAAATTGACGTAATCGGGATGATGCGGACCGGTCAGGATCTTGCGGAAGCCTTCCCGCGACGGGGTTTGCCCGGCCTCGTAGAGCCAAAGCGCGTTCTGATCTTCCTGGTCAAAGCGGATGGAACCCTTCGTGCCGAAAATCTCGTAGGCATAGCCCATCTTTCGGCCCCAGGCGGTGCGGCTGATATAGAGCGCACCGAGCGCACCGGACGCGAAGCGGCACATGATCTGGGCCTGGTCATCGTTCGTGACCGGCACCATACCATTGTCCGAAGGGCGCTCCTTCACGACCGTGTCGATCTCGGCCAACAGGCGATCGACCGGTCCGGCAAGCGCCTGTGAGCCGTGGATGATATGGGGTGCGAGGTCACCCATATTGCCGTTGGCGCGGCCCTGCGCGCGCCACGTCCCCGGCAGATCCGGATCGGCGAAAAAGTCTTCCGTGTGTTCGCCGCGAAGATAGGTGACGTCGCCGATTTCACCGGCTTCGATGATCTCGCGCGCAAGCTGGGAGGCCGGGGTTCTGATATAGTTGAACCCGACCATGTTGATACAGCCGGAGACCGTGGCCGCAGCTGTCATGTCGCGGCTCTGCTGCAGGTTCTCGCCGAGCGGTTTTTCGCAGAAGACCGGCTTGCCGAGCTCGAACGCCGCCATTGCGATCTCAAGATGGGTCTTCTGGGGCGACGCGATCACGATTGCCTCGACCTTCGGATCCCGCACCAGCACGCGCCAGTCTGCGGTCGACCGTTTGAAACCGAGTTCACGCGCCTTGTCGGCCGCCCCGTCTGGTGTTGTCGTGCAGACCATTTCGAGGACGGGCCGCAGCTTTGTGTCGAACACGGCGCCGACGGCATGCATGGCAACAGCATGGGCTTTTCCCATGTAGCCGCCCCCGATGATGCCAATGCCAATCTCGCGCGTTTCCATTCGTTTTTGATCCATTTTTGCAACCGCTTGCAAAACAGCTAAACACCCATTAGCTTTCACAGTCAAGAGCCCCTCGGGGCGCAGACGAAAAATCCGTTTCGGGAGGTTAAAGAGGCCCATGGTCCAGAAAACGGTGCGCCTGACAATGGCGCAGGCTCTTGTTCGCTATCTGGCTGCACAATATGTGGAGATTGACGGGAAAAAGCTGCGGTTCTGCGCCGGGGGATTCGGCATATTCGGGCACGGCAACGTGACGTGCCTCGGCGAAGCGCTTTACGAGCACAGGGAAGAGCTGCCGCTGTGGCGCGGTCAGAACGAGCAATCCATGGCGATGGCGGCTGTCGGCTATGCCAAGCAGCAGCTGCGCCGGCGTTTCATGTTCGCCACCTCCTCGGCGGGACCTGGAACCACCAACCTTCTCACCTCTGCGGGGATCGCGCATACCAACCGCCTGCCGCTGCTGATGCTGGCCGGTGATGCCTTTGTCACACGCCTGCCGGACCCGGTGTTGCAGCAGGTGGAACATCCATCCAATCCCGGCCTTTCCGTCAACGATGCCTTCAAGAGCGTGACGCGGTTCTGGGATCGCATCACGCACCCGGCTCAGCTGCTGCAATCACTTCCGGCGGCGATCAACACGCTCATCGATCCGGCGGATTGCGGTCCGGTTTTCCTCGGATTGCCGCAGGACGTGCAGGGGTGGGCCTATGACTATCCGGAAAAGTTCTTTGAAGAAAAAACGCACCACCTCCGGCGGCAGCTTCCCGACACGCGCGAACTGGCCGCCGCTGCGGAGGTGCTCAAGACCGCTGAACGCCCGCTGATCATTGCAGGT
>JBCDEN010000238.1:0-6272 GCA_039179715.1 Pseudomonadota bacterium | reverse complement strand
GATCACGACACGATCCGGGCAACCTTTGCCAACATTTCCCGCATGGTCGAAAACCCGATCAACTGGGACGACAACGTTGTCCTGACATTCGACCGGGACGCCGGCGTGATCCTGACGCGATAGGAGGGCAGTATGGCAGATAACAACGTCGCCGCTCCGGTCAGGAAAAGCCTCGGAGGATGGCTGCTGATCGCCGTCCCCTATTTCTGGCTGTTTCTGTTCTTCCTGGCACCCTTCCTGATCGTCGTGAAAATCTCGCTGTCGCAGACCGCGATCGCGATTCCGCCTTATGTGCCGACCTTTGACCTGTCGGAAGGATGGCAGACGGTCATCGACAGTCTTTCCGATTTCTCCTTTGAAAACTATGTCTGGCTGACGGAGGATGCGCTCTACTGGAAGTCCTATATCTCGTCGGTCTCCATTGCCGCCGTCTCGACGTTCCTGACGCTCTTGATCGGATACCCGATCGCATATGGCATGGCACGCAGTCCCCAGTCCTGGCGGCCGACGCTGCTGATGCTCGTGATCCTGCCCTTCTGGACAAGCTTCCTGATCCGCGTCTACGCTTGGATCGGCATCCTGAAGAACGAGGGCCTGCTCAACCAGTTGCTGCTGTCGCTGGGCCTGATCAGCGAGCCGCTGGTGATCCTGAACACCAACGCTGCTGTCTATGTCGGCATCGTTTATTCCTACTTGCCTTTCCTTGTGCTGCCGCTTTACGCAAGCCTCGAGCGGCTCGACGGAACCCTGCTTGAAGCCGCCGAGGACCTCGGCTGTCCGGCATGGAAAGCCTTCTGGAAGATCACGGTGCCGCTGTCGCTCCCCGGCATCATCGCCGGCTGTTTCCTCGTGTTCATTCCCGCTGTCGGAGAGTTCGTCATTCCCGATCTTCTCGGCGGCTCGAACACGCTCATGATCGGCAAGACGCTCTGGGTTGAATTCTTCAACAACCGGGACTGGCCGGTGTCATCGGCGGTAGCGGTGATCCTGCTCCTGATCCTCGTCATTCCGATTGTGCTTTTCCAGAACCAGCAACAGAAAATGTCGGAGAGAGACGGATGACGCGCGGCCCGACCTGGTTCAACATCACCTCGCTGGTTCTGGGCTTCTCGTTCCTGTACCTGCCGATCGTCCTCCTGGTGATCTACTCCTTCAACGAAAGCCGTCTGGTCACGGTTTGGGGCGGGTTTTCCACCAAGTGGTATGCGTCACTGCTTCAGAACGACCAATTGCTCGATGCGGCCTGGGTGACGCTCCGTGTCGCCTTCACATCGGCGACCATTGCCACCGTGCTCGGCACGCTGGCGGCGCTGGTGCTGGTCCGCTCCGGCCGGTTCATCGGACGCTCGCCGTTTTCCGGCATGATCTTCGCGCCGCTCGTCATGCCCGAGGTCATCCTCGGTCTGTCGCTGCTGCTGCTGTTCGTGGCCATGGACACCGCGCGCGGTTTTTGGACGGTCATGCTGGCGCACACGACCTTTGCCATGTGCTATGTCGCCGTTGTTGTGCAGTCCCGCCTGGTCGGCTTCGACAAGTCCGTCGAGGAAGCCGCCGAAGATCTTGGATGCCCGCCGGTCAAGACCTTCTTCCTGATCACGCTGCCGATCATTCTGCCGGGTGTCATCGCCGGATGGATGCTGGCATTCACGCTGTCGCTGGATGACCTTGTGATTGCGAGCTTCACCACGGGGCCGGGGGCAACGACCCTTCCCATGAAGATCTATTCCCAGGTGCGTCTCGGCGTGACGCCCGAGATCAACGCCGTCTGCACGATCCTGGTGGGTCTGGTAACCCTTGGCGTGATCGCGGCATCACTGGTGACAAAACGACAGCATATGCAGCGTGAACGCGATGAGAGGGCAGCCTTTGGCGCGGACGACTGATGCGGGCGGTCAACCGGCGCGCGGCGGACGGATCAGGTAAAGCACCAGCCACACGGGAACCACGATGAAAGCGCCGAGGATCATGTTCGGCACCGCCCAGTCCTTGAACTCGATCATGTAGATCCACAGTTCCAGCGGGCTGAGACCGACGGAACCCAGAATGTCCTCCGCCGACACGTTGACGAAGGACAGACCCGCGCCAACCAGCAGGGAAAACACTGCAATCCTGAAGAGTGTCGACCAGAATGGATACACGGTGCCTTGGGTCTCTCGGTGCTCATTTAATAGCGAAATGGCGAAACGCACCGGTTCTCTGCGTCCCGCGTCGGTAGGGTGATTTTTCATCTTAAGACTTTAAAAACCATGAACGCGGTTCAAAACGATCAAGGGCGCAGGCCGCACGGAACTTGTCCAGGAGCGCTGCAGCGCGGCCGAAACTGCTTGTGTTCGGTTCGCCGAGATCGCTTTTTCTTCCTGAAATTGGACCCCGTCAGCTCAAAAAACAGGAGCAATTGCGGGCTGTTTGCGCGCGTCTCCCCTTTTTCGCTGCAATGCGGCAAAGACCTCTTGACCGCAAAGTACCGAGCGGCGAATGTGCGCGTCACGCACCATGCGGTCTCAACTGGGAGTGAAACATGAACAAAATATATCCGGACGCGAAGGCCGCCCTGGACGGGCTGACCTTTGACGGCATGACTGTGATGGCCGGCGGATTTGGCCTGTGCGGCATTCCGGAAAACCTGATCGTTGCGCTCAGGGAGTCGGGCGCGAACGACATCACCGCAATTTCCAACAATGCGGGCGTTGATGATTTCGGTCTCGGTCTTCTTCTGCAGACACGTCAGATCAAGAAGATGGTCTCGTCCTATGTCGGTGAAAACGCGACCTTCGAAAAGCAGTACCTGAACGGCGAACTGGAGCTGGAATTCAACCCGCAGGGAACGCTTGCCGAGCGCATCCGTGCAGGCGGTGCCGGAATCCCGGGCTTTTATACCAAGACCGGTGTCGGCACGCTGATCGCCGAAGGCAAGGAACACAAGGATTTCGACGGCGAGACCTACATCATGGAAACCGGTCTTGTGGCCGACGTGTCGCTGGTCAAGGCCTGGAAGGCCGACAAGGAAGGCAACCTGATCTACCGGAAAACCGCGCGGAACTTCAATCCAATGATGGCGACCGCCGGCAAGGTCTGTGTGGTCGAGGTCGAGGAGCTTGTCGAGATCGGCGAACTCGATGCCGACAACATCCACACCGCCGGCATTTTCGTCGACCGCATCGTCGTCGGCGATCATGAAAAACGCATCGAAAAGCGCACAACGCGCGCAGCCTGAGGAGGATACATCATGGCCTGGACTCGTGATGACATGGCAAAGCGCGCTGCGCAGGAACTCGAAGACGGATTTTACGTGAACCTCGGCATCGGTATCCCGACGCTGGTGTCGAACTACATCCCGGACGGTGTCCATGTGACGCTTCAGTCCGAGAACGGCATGCTCGGCATGGGCCCGTTCCCGACGGATGACGAGGTCGACGCCGATCTCATCAATGCCGGGAAGCAGACAATCACCGAACTGCCGCAGACGAGCTATTTCTCTTCCGCCGACAGCTTCGGCATGATCCGTGGCGGGCACATCGACCTGTCGATCCTCGGTGCAATGGAAGTCGCCGAGACCGGTGATCTCGCCAACTGGATGATCCCGGGCAAGATGGTCAAGGGCATGGGTGGTGCCATGGATCTCGTCGCTGGTGTAAAGCGCGTGGTCGTGATCATGGACCACACCTCAAAAGCGGGCGATCCGAAACTCTTGAAGGAATGCTCGCTGCCGCTGACGGGCGTGAAATGCGTTGACCGCATCATCACCAATTTCGGTGTCTTTGATGTCGTTGAGGGCGGTCTGAAGGTTGTCGAGCTGGCACCGGAAGTGAGCCTGGAAGACGTCAGGGAAAAGACCCAGGCAACGATCGTCTGACGAATATCAGCCTGATCTGAAACCTTGCCGCCGAGCACAACAAAAACGCCCTCAACCGAGTTGAGGGCGTTTTCGTTCTGAAGGATGCCGCCGCAGACCGCGCTATTCCGCGGCCTGGCTTTCGCGGCGCTCGGCAATCGGGCGGATCGCCGGAAAGTCCGTATCGGTGAGCGTTTCCTTCGACAACAACAGACCGGCACCCTCGTCGAGTTCCTGCCGGTGTTCGTTCAAAAGTTCCTTCGCCCTTGCAAAGGCGGTTTCAACGCGCGCCTTGATCGCCAGGTCGATTTCACGCTGGGTGTCAGGGGAGACTTCCGCGACATCGCCTGCCGGCTGGCCCAGGAAATTCTGGCGCTGTGTGGCATAGGCGCGATTGCCGAGATTGTCTTCCATGCCGTAGCGCATGACCATGTCCCGGGCGACTTCCGTGACCTTCTGCAGGTCGTCGGAGGCACCGGTCGAGATCTCGCCGAAGACGATCTCCTCCGCCGCCCGTCCGCCCATGAGGACGGCCATCCTGTTTTCCAGATCCTGCGTCGATAATAGAAACCGGTCTTCGGTCGGCCGCTGCATCGTATAGCCGAGTGCGCCGATCCCGCGCGGGATAATGGAGATCTTGTGGACCGGGTCGCATCCTTCCAGGTTTGCGGCCACAAGCGCGTGCCCCATCTCGTGAAAGGCAACGGTATTGCGTTCTTTGTCCGACAGAATGCGGCTGCGCTTTTCAAGGCCGGCGACCACACGCTCCACGGCTTCGTTGAAGTCCTGCAGCGTGACGGCGTCGGCCTGCCGCCGCGTTGCCAGAAGCGCCGCCTCGTTGACGAGCGTGGCCAGATCCGCACCGGAAAACCCGGCCGTAAGTTGCGCGATCTGGTCGAGATCGGTCGCAGGGTCGAGCTTGATCTTCTTGATGTGGACTTCGAGGATCGCCAGGCGTCCCGATTTGTCCGGCCGGTCGACAAGCACCTGCCGGTCGAACCGGCCCGCGCGCAGCAGCGCAGGGTCGAGGATTTCCGGACGGTTGGTCGCAGCCAGCAGGATAATGCCGCTGGAGGGGTCAAAGCCGTCGAGTTCGGTCAGCAACTGGTTGAGTGTCTGTTCCTTTTCGTCATTCGTCCCCATTGCCCCGCTGGAGCGGGCGCGGCCAAGGGCATCCAGTTCGTCGATGAATATGATCGCCGGGGCGGACTTGCGCGCCTGCTCGAAAAGATCGCGGACGCGGGCGGCACCGACGCCGACGAACATTTCCACGAATTCCGATCCGGAGATGGAAAAGAACGGTACGGCTGCCTCGCCGGCGACGGCCCGCGCCAAGAGGGTCTTGCCGGTTCCCGGCGGTCCGACCAGCAGGATGCCTTTGGGCACGTGCGCGCCGAGCCGGCCATAGGATTTCGGATCCTTGAGGAAATCGACCACTTCCTTCAGTTCACGCTTGGCCTCATCGACCCCGGCGACATTGTCGAAGCGCACGTCGACATCGGTTTCCACGTAGACCTTTGCCTTCGACTTGCCGACGGTCATCATGCCGCCTATCCCCTGTTTTTCAGCAATGCGACGGATGAAGAACATCCATAGGCCGAAGAAGAGCAGGACGGGAAGCACCCAGGACAGGATGTCCCGGACAAAGGTGCTCTGGACAACGCCGGTGAATTTCACATCGTATTTGGTCAGTTCCTCGGCGAGCGGGATATCGACACGCGTCGTCACGAAATACTGCTTGCCGTCTTTCAGGGGTTCCTTGAATTTCCCCTCGATGGTGTTTTCCCGGATCGAAATCTCTTCGATCTTCTTGTCTTTCAGGTAGGTCTCGAACTGACTGTAGGGGATCGCCTCGACGGTCTTGTAGGTCGTCCACCAGCTCTGGAACATGAGCACGAGCATCATGGCGATGAAGGCGTACCAGAGATTGATCTGATGTTTCTTTTCCATGCGAGAACCTGTTCCCAAAAGCATTGCAGCCGATGCCGTCATTGGGACGATTTGGCTTCCCCCTGTCAAGGCAGCCCGGACATTGTCCGGCCACACAGGCCGGCCCGCGCCGTTGATTTCCCTCCCGGCCGCCGCGATACCTAACCGGTGGTCGCTTGACATCCAGCTCGCAGCACTTCTCGCGATTTCAAGACTTCAGCAGTCGGGCCGTAACGGAATGGTGCGCCGCATCAATGGAGGGTGCAGCGCCCTCTGTAAATTTGGCGATGCCGCAACCAGGAGAAGCTTAAGTAGAAACACGTAACCTCTTGTTCACAAAATCGTGAGCACCGGATCTAAGTGTCTGGAGCGCAAAAAGCAAAAATCTCGAGCTTTTTATTCCGATTTGGCTTGACCGGGCTGTGAAATGCGATACCTGAGTGCTGGGATCAAGTTAAATCCCGTGATCATCATAAGGGGAGTCTCAAATGTCTTCGTTACGTTCAGCCCT
>JBCDEN010000085.1:0-9901 GCA_039179715.1 Pseudomonadota bacterium | reverse complement strand
GCTCAAGCATGAGAAGTAGCAAGAGCGCGAAAGGCGTATACTCTGCGAAATTGCTGTGCACCCGCATGCGCCGCAGCATCAGATCGTTGCCCCGGTCACCAAGGCTGATCCGTTCCGTGCGGCGCGCGCCGATCACCCGGATGCTCAGAAAGACGTAAAGCAGAGCCAGCAGGCTTGCGACAACAGGGGTGATGACGATGGTCACTATATTCTCCAGCACCCGGCAGCAAATTCTTCTTTCAGCACCGGCATTTGCCGGCAGACTGTGAAAAGATACGCGGAACCGGCAAGACCGGTTCAGCGTCTTTCCTTCGTCAAGTGGTGCCTGGGGCCCCGTCAGCCAAGAGCACTACTGCTTTGTGTACTCATCGTGATACTCCGAGATCACCTTGCGCGCAAAGGCGCCGATCTTGGCATATTCGGCTTCGGTCAGGTTGGCGAGCGACACGCGCGCGGACGCGTCGACCACCTCGAACCCCTTTCCGGGCAGCAGAACGACGCTCGTCTCCTCGGCCAGACGGAACAGGAAGTCGTAGCCTTTCTTGTTGGCAACGAACCAGTCCGCGAATGCGTCGCCGTAAAGACGTCCACTCAAATGCTGAAGATTGATCAGCGTGTAGTAATTGACATCATTGGCTTCGCGGTGGGGCGTCACGCCCATATTGAGTTCAAGCGTGTTGAAGCGTTTCCGGATCAGGCTCTTGGCCGCATCCTTGTAGCGGTCGTCGCGGTCGAGCAGACCGGCGAGAGCAAACAGCATCATCTGGATCTGCTGCGGTGTCGACGCACCCGCTGTATGGTTCAGTGCGACGGCCCGGCTGTCGGCGACCAGCCTGTCGATGAAGCTGATCTCGCGGGGGGCTGTGGTGAGCGAGGAATAGCGCCCGTCAAGTTCTTTCTTCTTGTCTTCGGAAAGCGCCGCGAGCGCCTCGTCGAAGACATTGTCTTCGTGCAGCGCGATCACCCCGAGCCGCCATCCGGTCGCCCCGAAATATTTCGAGAACGAATAAACGCACAATGTGTTGCGCGGACACTTTGCAAAGAGAGAGACGAAGTCATCGGCGAAGGTGCCATAGACATCATCCGTCACAACGAAGAGGTCGGGCCGTCTCTCGTTGATGACCGCCGCCACTCTGTCGAGGTCGTCAGGCGAAAGTTTCACCGATGGCGGGTTGCTCGGATTGACGATGCAGAGCACCTTGATATCCGGGTCGTCCAGCTTGGCGAGTTCCGCATCGCTGAATTGCCAGTCTGCGCCTTCCTCCATCCGGATATCGACAATGGGCATGTCGTATTCCGGCAGCGGCGGGATTTCCAGATAGGGCGAGAAAATCGGCGTGCCGAGCGCGACCTTGTCCCCGGGCTTCACCAGCCCGTTGGCCTTGAGGGTCTGGAAAATATAGGTCATGGCCGCCGTGCCGCCCTCGGTTGCGAACACGGAAAACGGGCCGTGCTGCGGTTCGTTCCCGAACATCTCCTTGGCCAGATATGCGCCGACGATCTGTTCCGCATGTGTGAGCATGCGCGGGGGCACCGGGTAATTGCAGCCGAGAAACCCCTCGACCATTTCGTGCAGAAGCTCATGCCTGTGGATGCCGAGCTGGTCCTTGGCATAGGACAGCGCGGCGCGCAGGAACGTTGTGCCGTCGCGGTCTTCGTGCCGATGGAGGAAATTTTCGAAACGCAGCAGCAGGCCTTCCTTGTCGGGAAGCCCGCCGAAACCGCTGTCGAGATAGGAGTAGGACCGCTCCGCTTCCTCGACCGAGAAGTCTCCGAGACGGAGAAAACCCCGGCGCGGATGGGTTGCCAGAAAGTTCGGGTTGCCCCTGCCCGCGTTGAGCATCATGCGCTGGGCGGCCGATGAGGCGATCTCGATCAGCTTGTCCTTGAGTTCAAACGGGCTGAGTTCCTGATACTCGGAATAGTCTTGTGCACTCATAGGAAATCTCCCGCGTGGTTTACTGGGCCGGATTGGTGGAAACGAGGCCGACGATGAGCGGACCCCAAAGGGTCAGCAACACGTTGGCGACGGCATAGGTGACCGTGAAGGTAACGACCGGGGTGGCGTTTTGCGCCTTGCCGAGGAGCGCCGCGAAGGCAGGGTTGGCGCTGCGGCCACCGGCAACACAGGCAAGCGCCTCGATCGGGTTTTGGATGCGCAGCACGTAGTAGGAAAAGAAAAAGCCGATGAATTGCGGGATCAGCGTAACGCCGATGCCGAACAGGAAGATGCTCATTCCCTGTTCCTGCAGCGTTGTCAGGACCTGGGGCCCCGCGCTGATGCCGACAACGCCGACAAAGACGGCCAGGCCGAAATCCCTCAGAAAATTCACGGCACCTGTCGGCAGGGCCGCGTAACGCGGATGCGTGCTCCTGAGCCAGCCGAACAACAGGCCGGACAGAAGGCAACCACCGCCGCTGCCCACCGAAACCGGCACGCCGCCGATCTTGAACTCGATGAGCCCGAGCAGCAGTCCGAGCGTCATGCCGATGCCGAAGAAGATGAAATCGGTGACCGCAGCAGACGAGATCGGATAGCCGAGCGATTTCTGGACGGCGTTGAGGTCCCGCGGGCTGCCGGTCAGTTGCAGTTCGTCGCCCTTGTGAATTTCAAGATCCGGCAGCAGCGGCAGGTCGCGGCCCATGCGGTTGACCCCGGTAACGAAGACATCGCGCAGGGCATTGGACCGGGTATGGTCGTGAATGCCCTGCAGCTTGTTGCCTGCATAATCGGGATTGGTCAGAACGATATGCCGGTTTTCCAGCACCAGCCTGTAGCCGTCCGGTGCCGGGGTCTCGGTTCCGAAGGCAACCGATGGCTTGTCGAGCGTGGATACGAGGCCGGTTACGGCAACGACATCGCCGGCTTGAAGCGAGTGGGCATCCTCAAGATGGATTTCCTGACCGGCACGCAACACGGCCTCAACGGCAGCGTCATCGAAAGAAGCATCGAGATCCTTCGCCGACTTGCCGGCAAAGGGTGTGTCGCGCTCCAGCGTATAAAAGCGCGTGTCGATGCGCCGTGCGGCGTTGAATTGACCCGGCTCCAGCTCGGCCGACCCGCCGGACATCTTTTCAGCCAGCTTGAGCGCTTCCTTGCGGATGTCCCAGCGCATGACGGTCGGGAAGAACCAGGTGACCATGATGATCGGGCCGATGGATCCGAAGATGTAGCAAACCGCATAGCCGACTGCGATGTTGGTTTCCATGACCTGTTTCAGGTCAGCGGAAACACCGAGTTTTTGGATGGTTTCACCGGCGGTTCCGATGATCGCCGACTGAGTCAGCCCGCCGGCGGCAAGGCCCGCCGCGGTTCCCCGGTCAAGGCCGAAACCCCATGCAAAGGCGAGCACCGTGAACAGTCCGAGAAGACACATGACCGCGGCTGACAGAAGCTGGTTGAGCGACTTCAGCGACAGCGCTCTGAAGAATTGAGGTCCGCCCTGGTAGCCGACCGCATAGATGAACAGCGCGAAGAAAATGTCCTTGACCGCGCTGTCGATCGTGACACCGACCTGTCCGAGGACAACACCCATGATCAGGGTTCCGGCGATGCCGCCGAGAACGAAATTGCCGATCTTCAATTTGCCGGCAAAATAACCGAGCGCAACCGCAATAAAAAGAAATACAAGTGACGACTGCGCCGCCAGCCATGTCAAGACTTCCATCAACAGCCTCCCTTGATTGGTGCAAAGGAGCAGATCACCAACCCGGGGGGGACTATTGCCGGTTTTTGCTCTTACGGCAAATCATTCTTCGAAATTGTCATTTTTGTCAGTGGTTTAACATTCCACGATGTTAACGGCGAGGCCGCCTTGAGAGGTTTCCTTGTACTGTTCCATCATGTCCATGCCGGTCTGGCGCATGGTTTCGATGCACCCGTCCAGAGGCACGAAATGCGTCCCGTCACCACGCAGGGCAAGCGAGGCGGCAGTCACCGCCTTGACCGAACCGAGCGCGTTGCGCTCGATGCACGGGACCTGGACGAGACCTCCAATCGGGTCGCAGGTCATGCCGAGGTGATGTTCAAGCGCGATCTCCGCGGCGTTTTCGATCTGCTCGTTTGTGCCGCCAAGCGCGGCGCACAATCCGGCCGCGGCCATGGCTGAGGCGGATCCGACTTCCCCCTGGCAGCCGACTTCCGCCCCGGAAATCGATGCATTCGACTTGATGATGCCGCCGACAGCCGCTGCTGTCAGTAGAAAGACGCGCACGCCGGCCTGATCCGCGGTCGGGCAATGATCCAGATAATAGCGCGTCACGGCAGGAATGACGCCGGCGGCACCGTTCGTCGGTGCGGTGACGACCCGCCCCCCGGCGGCGTTTTCCTCGTTCACCGCCATGGCATAGACACCAAGCCAGTCGACCACGCTGTGTTCGAACAGGGGATTGCTGCGGCCCTCGCGAAGGAGTTGCTGATAGATGTCGGCAGCGCGCCGTTTCACCTTGAGCCCACCGGGAAGGATTCCGGCCTGGGTGATCCCCCGGTTGATGCAGGCGTCCATGGCCGACCAGAGCCGGTCGATCCCGGCTTCGACGTCTTCGACCGGTGTGTCGGCGCATTCGTTGCGCAGCTTCATCTGCGCAATCGAAAGACCCGCCTCCCGGCCCATTTCAAGCATCTGCCTAGCCGTTGCGAAGGGGAAGGGGACGCTCTGCGCGGTCAGGTCATTGAGCGGCGCGTTGGATGTGTTGCGGAGCTCGGGCTCGCTGACGACAAACCCGCCGCCGATCGAGTAGTAGACGAAGCTGTCGATCTCGGCACCGGCTGCGTCCAGCAGCTGGAAAGTCATTCCGTTGGCATGCAGCGGCAGCGGCGGGCCATAGTCGAAGACGACATCCCGGCCGGGATCGAAGTCAAGCTCGGGCAGACCCGCAATGCGGAGCCTCTGCTCGCTCTGAAGGGCCTCCAGCATCGGCTCGACGCAATCCGGATCGAGCGTATCGGGTCGCTCTCCGAGGAGCCCGAGGCAGATGGCCCTGTCAGTCGCGTGTCCTTTTCCCGTAAAGGCAAGCGAGCCGTGCAGGGTCACGGTCAGACGGACGGCGTTCGCCTCTGCACCGGCCAGGCCGCGCACCCTGTCAATGTAGCGGGCAACGGCCACCATCGGGCCGACCGTATGGGAGCTTGAGGGACCGATACCGATCTTGAAAATGTCGAAGACGCTGATGAACATGGGCCTGCCCGCAAATCAAGGTGTTGCAGTTGTGGGTCACTTGGACGCACAAGCTACCAAAACCGTAGGATCCGTCCGATGCTCATACGGGCAAATCTGTGCTGATTGCGACATCCGGAGCAGCCACCGCAGGTTACTTGGCCTTGCCCCGAGGCCGGTGGGGATGTGGTTGTTTGCCGGACCGGGCTTTGATAGCGTGCGGCCTCTTTCTCGACCTACTGTTCCAAAAGAGCCGTTGATGACCTCACCGCACCCGTTAGATGAGACCGATACCTTAGCCCGCAAGAAGGATGCTTTCGCGATCCCTGAAGGCGTGATCTATCTCGATGGCAATTCGCTCGGTGTGTTGCCGAAACACGTTCCTGGCAGGATCGCGGACGTGATCGGAACCGAATGGGGAACCAGCCTGATCCGGGCCTGGAACACGCACAGCTGGATCGACCTTCCCCAGCGGACGGGTGACCGGATTGGCCGTCTGATCGGCGCACCCGCAGGCACGGTGGTGGCCTGCGACAGTACGTCGGTGAACGTGTTCAAGGTGCTGTCGGCCGCTTTGTCGCTCAATCCGGACCGCAAGATTATTCTCTCAGACAGCGGCAATTTCCCGACCGATCTTTATGTCGCCTCCGGGCTGAAGGACCTTCTGGCGCGGGGCCATGAACTGAAGATCGTCGCTCCGGAAGACGTTGAAGCGTCCCTGGACGGGCAGGTGGCCGTCATGATGCTGACCCAGGTTGACTACCGGACGGGCCGCGTTCACGACATGGACGGGCTGACGCGCAAGGCGCACGGGGTGGGAGCGCTTGCGATCTGGGATCTTGCGCACTCGGCCGGAGCGATCGAGGTCGATCTTGAAGGAGCAGGTGCCGACTTTGCGATCGGCTGCGGCTACAAGTATCTCAATGGCGGTCCCGGAGCCCCTGCCTTCCTCTACGTCGCGGAGAGGCACCTGGATCGGGTGACGTCCCCCCTGACCGGCTGGATGGGACATGAAGCCCCGTTCGCGTTTGATCTCGATTACAGGCCTGTCTCGGGCATCAGCCGCATGACGGTCGGAACGCCAGCAATCCTGGCGCTTTCCAGCCTTCACGCCGCGCTGGACGTGTTTGAGGACGTCGACATGGCGTCGATCAGGGCGAAGTCGGTTTCGCTCAGCGAATTGTTCATTTCGGAAGTCGAGGCCAGATGCCCGCAATTGACACTGGCAAGCCCGCGCAACCCGGCGGCACGCGGCAGCCAGGTGTCTTTCCGCTTCGAGGAGGGCTATGCGGTGATGCAGGCCCTGATCGCACGCGGTGTCATCGGCGATTTCCGGGCTCCCGACGTGATGCGTTTCGGCTTCACGCCGCTTTACCTGTCGCATCAGGACATTGTCGACGCTGTTGCGGTGCTTGAGGACATTGTGAAGACCGGCAGCTGGGACCGGCCGGAATTCAAGACGCGCGCCAAGGTCACATAGCGGCAAGCCTGCGCTGCGTTTCCAGCATTGACAGGAACCGGTCTATGGGAACCGGCCTTGAGTAAAGGTAGCCCTGGTAACGGTCGCAGCCGTTCTGGGACAGCCAGGACCGTTGCTCGACGGTTTCCACGCCTTCGGCAACCACGTCCGCTCCGAGCGCTGTTGCGAGCGACAGGATGAGTTTCACGATCTCCCCGCCGGCGTCGATGTCTTCCATGAACACACGGTCGATCTTGATGCCGTCGATCGGGTAATTGTGCAGGTAGGCAAGGTTGGAGTAGCCGGTGCCGAAATCGTCAATGACGATCTGGTAGCCGCACTCCTTGAGCGTTGCCAGCGTCTCACGCGCATTCGGGATATCGCCGAGGATCACTGATTCGGTGATTTCCAGGGATATCCTGTCCGGTGCGCAGCCGGTCTGTTCAGGCAAGGATTTCATGAAGCCGAGAAACCCGGTGTCGGACAGCTGCCGGGGAGATACGTTGAGCGCGAGCGTCAGCGGCACGGCGTAGCCGAGTTCGTCGATACGCGTCTGCAGCCTGGCGACTTCCCGTGCAACCCAGGCGCCGATATCGGAAATCAAACCGGCTTCTTCTGCGATGTGCACGAAGTCGTCCGGTCCTATGAGACCCCGCACGGGATGCTGCCAGCGAAGTAGTGCTTCACCCGAGACGACCCGGTCCGAGCTTGTGCACGCGATGGGTTGATAATGAAGGATGAATTCATCTTCTTTCAGCGCGCGTTCAAGATCCTTCCTGATCGCCCTGTGCTCGTCGCGCAGCTGGCGCATATAGGTATCAAACTGAACGCATTTTTTGTTTGCGTCGGATTTTGCCTGGTAAAGCGCAAGGTCCGCATGCCGCATCAGTTCGTCGACGGTTTCACCGTCATCCGGGAAACAGGCATAGCCGATGCTGAGGCCGACGTGCCTCTGCTTGCCCACGATGACCCTCGGCCGTGCAAAGGACTGCAGCAATGCATGCCCGAAGCTGCCGGGCTCGGTACCGTCTTTTCCTTCCAGGGTACAGATCAGGAATTCGTCACCGCCATGCCTTGCGATCACATCCTCGGGAATGGCAAGGGATTTGAGTTCGTCGGCAACGATCCGCAACAGCATGTCGCCGGCCGCATGGCCGAGAGAATCGTTGACCAGTTTGAAGTCGTCGAGATCCAGGAGGTAGAGGGAAGCAGTCTGCTTGTTCCGCTTCGCCGCATGCAGGATCAGCGTGAGGCGCTCCTGGAGGTAAGTCCTGTTGGAGAGGCCTGTCAGTGTGTCGTGGCTCGCCAGATACTGTGCGCGTTCCTTCGTTTCGTGCAGCTCCGTGACATCGATCTCGCTGACCAGGTACGCGGGTTGCCCGGTCACGGCGTCGTGGCAGGCCCGCACGGTCAGTTCGTGCCATCGAGGTCCCAATCTTGTTTTGACACGGGCAACGAATTTGTGCGTGCGCTCGCGTTCCACGATTTCGAACAGGTCCGTCGCGTCTTCCGCATGGACAAACTGGTCCAGGAAAGGTGTATCCAGAGTAACGGAAGCCGCGCGGGACGCTGTGTTTCTGTAAAGCGATGTGCCTTCCTTGGAGAAAAGCGAAATCATCACGGTGGTGTGCAGGAGGGCTTCCGCGCTGCGGAGCGTTTCCGGCTGCTGTTTGTGATGCTCGCGGCCTTCGCACAGGAGCGCCATGCGGCCATCGCGCAGGCGGATACCGCTCATCGCGATCTGGAGCACCTTGGGCTGGCCCTTCGGATAGAGCGTCCAGATCTCTGAAAAACTGACATCGCTCGTGCAGAAGTCCTGCTGGTATTGCCGCAGGCGTTGTTCCACGGCGGGTGACATGTCGGCACTTAGATCGCGGGACTGCAACTCCTCAAGGGAAGCCGCATCCGTGATCTCAAGCGTCTTGCGGTTTGCCCACAGATACCTTTTGTGGTCGAAATCAAATATCCAGACAGCGGCGTCGAGACGGTCAAAAAGGTCCAGAAGGATGGACGGATCGACCTTGCCTTCGGCTATGTCGATCGCGGCAGTGCTTTCAACGTCATCGTCACTTGCCAACAATTCCGCGCGGTTAGACAGTTTGCCCTCCAACGATCAACCACGACTTCGGCCGCATTCCTGTTCAGCCTCATGTCTCTTGGGTCTTTTTGTTCTTTGGTCCGGCGCATGTGCGATTGCCGCAACCTGCCTGAAACACTAGTCGAGAATTCCTGAAGTCAAGCTAAGAATAATGTTTCAAATTGCATTCGCTGAGGAAAAGCACGAAAAATATTGTCAAATTTACGTAGTTCGAGGATGTTGTTTTCTTGGAAGAGCGCATTTTTGTTTCCGGTCCCGAAATATTGCACTTCACGTATTGCGGGAATGTTTCAAACTATACAAGTGATTTTTGATCTTTTTGGCTGCGGGCAAGCGCGCTTCTTGAATGGATCGTGAGGAAAATGTCCAAGTCGGAGAATTGCATGTTCCAATGGCTTGGGTTTTTTGAAAAATCTTGCCCTTTCTGGCGAAAAAGCCGGTGATTACCGGTTGATTGCGCCGCCAATAAAGTTAGAAGGTCTGAACGCTGTGACGGGCCGCCTTGTGCGAACCAGACCTCCAACGCCAAAAGGCGGGGACAGCGACACGAAAAAAGAAAGACCGCTTCAGGGGGGCGGCAAGGAGCTTGAATGCTTGAGCTTGACCAGCTCGTCATGGATTTCGGTGGGTTCAAAGCCGTCAACGGCTGCACGTTCCGCGTCGAAGAGAACAGCATTACCGGGTTGATCGGACCCAACGGGGCAGGGAAGACAACGCTCTTCAATCTCATTGCCGGCGCCCTGCAGCCAACCAGCGGCAGCATCCGGTTCCTGGGCGAAGACGTCACCAGCCTTGCCAGCTATCAGCTCTTTCACAAGGGGCTTGTCCGCACGTTCCAGATCCCGCACGAGTTCCATAAGCTGACCGCGCTTGAAAACCTGATGATGGTTCCCCCGTCGCAGGCCGGCGAGAGCCTGTTCGCGAACTGGCTTGCCTGGGGGCGTGTCAGATCCGCGGAAGCCGAGGTCGAGCACAGGGCCTATGAAACGCTCGATTTTCTGGAACTGAGCCATGTTGCCCATGAACGCGCAGGCAACCTGTCGGGTGGCCAGAAGAAGCTTCTGGAGCTGGGCCGGACCATGATGACCGACGCGAAGCTGGTTCTGCTGGATGAACCGGCCGCAGGCGTCAACCGGACCCTGTTGCGCAAGCTGGAAGCCAAGATCGAGATCCTCAACAAGGAACGCG
>JBCDEN010000404.1:0-4564 GCA_039179715.1 Pseudomonadota bacterium | reverse complement strand
GCAGATCGTTCACCACGTTTGCGGCATCATCTCGAAAGGATCGACACGAATGGAGTATTCATAGGCATGGTTATGAACCTAATCAGATGGACTGGCGTGCTTGTGTTAGCAGTTCAGGCAAGCGCCGCAATGGCTCAGGACGGACCGGTAATGGTGACAGTTGACCGCGCAAAGATCTTCCGGATCGATGATGGCGCGTCTGCCGTGATCGTTGGCAACCCATTTATTGCGGACGTTTCGCTCTTTGATGACAACACGGTCGTTGTCACCGGCAAAAGCTACGGCTCAACCAATCTCGTCATTCTGGACGCCGACAGCAAACCGATCGTCGACGAAGTCATAACAGTCCGTGCAGCTGACGACGACGTGGTCGCCGTTTACCGCAAATCCCTGCGCAGCTCGCTTTCCTGCAACCCGAGCTGCGAACCGACGCTTCGCCTTGGTGACGGCCTTGAAGCTTTCAAGAATGCTGCTGACCAGGCCACCAACAGGAATGCGTTGGCGGCTGAAGCTGCGGGCGTCAACTAACCGCCCAGAAACGTGAGAGAACGATGATTGGCAGATTAATACACACGCGCTTCCCAGGCAGGAGAAAGATCAAGTCTTTCGCGAAAGACCGGGACGGTGTGACCGCTGTCGAATTTTCGATGGTGGCCCTGCCATTCTTCATCATTGTCTTCGGCATCATCGAAGTCGGCGTTGCCATGTTCGTAAACCGCATGGTCGACAACTCCGTCATCAGTGCCGCGCGGTTGATCAGAACCGGTCAGGCACAGACTGCCGGTCTTTCGGCGGATCAGTTCAAGACGCAGATCTGTGATTTCATGCCGTCATTCATGTGCGACGCCGACAGGATCGTCGTGGAAGTCGACAGCGTGGGAACATTTGCCGATGCTGGATCAACCGACAGTCTTTACGACGATGAAGGTAATCTCAAGGATGACGACGACCTTGCGTACAACATCGGCGGCGCCGGAAACATCGTCATCGTCAAGGTGATCTACAAGTGGCCGATGATGACGTCGGCGCTTAACCTTGCGCTGGATGACAATGGTACAGAACGTTATCTCACCTCAACTTTGGTATTCCGCAATGAACCCTGGGAATGATGTCAGAAAAAGCTTTTTCGACACGAAACGCGTCGCATCAGACGCGACGAAAAGGCTGTGCAAGGACGAAAGCGCCGTTTCCGCGGTAGAGTTCGCGATGATCCTGCCCTTCATGTTCCTGCTTCTGATCGGCATGACCGAATTGGCAGAAGCGCTGAACCAGGACCGGAAAGTCAGCCGTATCGCGAACTCCATTGCCGACTTGATCGCCCAGGAAGAGGGCGTATCGACCGGCGATCTCGATTCCCTGCTGGTTATCGGCGAGAAGATCCTCGATCCCTACCCGTCCGACAATCTTCAGGTCATCGTCGCCAGCATCACCTTCGATGAGGATGGCGATGCCTCGGTCGACTGGAGCCGGGATACGGCCGGCACCGAGCCCTGGTCCTCGGGAGACGCGCCACCAATCACGCTTCCAGGCAACGTTGCCGTGCCGAACTCCTCCATTGTCGTGGGTCAGACAAATCTGACATACACACCAAGTTTCACGGGACTTTTCACGGAAATCTTCAACTGGAGCCCGTCAGCA
Source organism: Pseudomonadota bacterium (assembly GCA_039179715.1). Taxonomy (GTDB): domain Bacteria; phylum Pseudomonadota; class Alphaproteobacteria; order Rhizobiales; family Stappiaceae; genus Roseibium. Next base: position 2,926 of record JBCDEN010000404.1, on the reverse strand, counting down.
CTCGATCTCAGCGACACCTTTTATCTGTCGCCGCGGATTACCGGCACGGTGACCTGCAGCAACTGCTGAGTTGACCATCAAACGCTGAAAACGCTTTTGCGTGTTTGTATCGTTGTACAATCCGGTTAATCTCCCTCAGGAATGCTGCGCTGCAATATTCCGTGTCAACCCGAGTGAGACGACCGATGCCGACAAACAAGACTTTCGAACAGATCAATGTGGGCGATTCCGCGGAAATCGTGCGGGAATGCTCAAGCAATGACCTTCTGGTTTTCGCCCATGCCTCGGGGAACCTCAACCCGATACATCTGCCGGACACCGATTGGACCGGCGACGGAATTGTCGACAAACCCGTGGCGCCCGCGATGTGGGTCGGCTGTCTCGCATCAGCGGTTCTCGGCAACATTCTTCCAGGGCCGGGCACGGTTTACCGGTCGCAGTCCTTCCGCTTTCTCGAAGGCGCTGCCGTCGGCGATCAGCTGCACGTCAAGGTAACGGCGAAGGAAAAGCATCCGGACAAGACCGTTGTTTTCGACTTGACCGTTACCCGCGGCGACGGTGTCAGGCTGGTGGAGGGCGTCGCCGAGGTCAGGGCCCCGAGCAAAACGATCGAGTTCGACGCGAGCAACATCCCTGCCCTGCTCGTCCAGCGGCACCGTCATTTCAACAAGATGATCGAGCTGGCGAAGACACTGCCGGCGCTGCCGACAGCCGTGGCGGCACCGGATGACCCCAACTCTCTCGACGGCGCGTTGCTGGCGGCGCGCGAGGGCCTGATCCATCCGATCCTGATCGGAGCGAAGGACAGAATCGAAGCTGCGGCCAAGGAACTTGGTGAAGATATCAGCGCATTTGAGCTGATCGATATCGAAGACGAGATGGAAGCCGCGGGCCGTGCGGTCGCGCTTGTGCATGAAGGCAAGGCCAAGGCGGTGATGAAGGGTCACCTGCACACGGACCACCTGCTCCACCATGTCGTGAAGCGCGACGGTGGTCTGCGCACGAAACGGCGTATCAGCCACGTGTTCGCGATGGACATACCGGGCCGCAAGACGCCGGTCCTGATTTCCGATGCCGCAATCAACATCACGCCGGACCTCAACACAAAGATGGACATCACGCAGAATGCGATCGATGCGGCGCTGTCGATCGGCCTGGAAATGCCGCGCGTCGGCATCCTGTCGGCCATCGAGACGGTCAATCCCGCCATTCCATCCAGCCTGGATGCGGCCGTGCTTTCAAAGATGGCCGAACGCGGCCAGATCACGGATGCGATCGTTGACGGGCCGCTGGCCATGGACAACGCCATAGATGTGCAGGCTGCCAGGACGAAGGGCATCACATCGCTGGTCGCAGGCCGCGCTGAAGTGCTGATCGTGCCCAACCTTGAGGCCGGAAACATGCTGGCCAAGGAACTGACATTCATCGCACATGCGGAGGCAGCCGGACTTGTGATCGGGGCCAAAGTGCCGGTCATGCTGACCAGCCGCGCCGATGACGGACGCGCGCGCCTGGCATCGTGCGCGCTGGCAATGCTCTATATGCACTGGCAGACAACCGGCAGTCCTGCCGGGGTCCTGGACCGAGAGGCCGAGTGACCATGGCCCCGGTCATCCTCGTCCTCAATTCCGGGTCATCGTCGATCAAGTTCACGCTCTACTGCGGAACCCGAACGGAGCTGTCCGGCCAGGTCTCGGGCCTTGGCGCGTCCCCGCATCTCAGCCTCAAGTCGCATGTCGCGGCATTGACGATTGACCGTGATCTCGGCGCGGAAGCCGGCCGCAGCCACCGCGCTGCGCTCAATGCCTTGCTGCCGCTTCTGGAGGCTGCGATGAATGACCGCCCCGTCGATGCGGTCGGTCACCGGGTCGTGCACGGGGGAACGCACTACACAAAGCCGGTGCGCATCGATGCGCAGATACTGAACCAGCTCAAGACACTTGAACCTCTTGCACCCTTGCATCAGCCGCACAATATCGCGGGTATTCTTGCCGCGCAGGACGCATTTCCGGAAGCTGTGCAGACGGCCTGTTTCGACACCGCGTTTCACCGCAAACATCCCTTTGTGAACGACACATTCGCCCTGCCGCGCTCGTATTATGACGAGGGCGTGAGGCGCTATGGGTTCCATGGGCTTTCCTACGAATATATCTGCGACTACCTGCATAAATCGGACACGGATGTTGATCGCGGCAAAGTCATTGTTGCTCATCTCGGTAACGGCGCCTCCATGTGCGCGATCCGCAACGGCCAGAGTGTGGGCTCCACCATGGGATTCACCGCTCTGGACGGGCTGCCCATGGGAACGCGTTGCGGTCAGCTGGATCCCGGTGTCGTGCTTTATCTGCTGACCACCAAGGGCATGTCACCGGACGAGGTTTCGGATCTGCTTTACACAAATTCGGGCCTGAAAGGGCTGTCCGGCATCAGTCAGGACATGCGCACGCTCTCGCAGAGCAGCGAGCCCCGCGCCAAGGAGGCAATCGACTATTTCGTCTTCCGCATCCGGCGGGAACTCGGTGCAATGGCAGCCGTTCTGAGCGGGCTCGATACGCTCGTCTTCACAGGCGGCATCGGCGAAAATGCCGCGAACATCCGCTCGCGCGTCTGCGCGAACCAGGACTGGATCGGAATGTCGATCGATGAAGACAAGAACGATGAGAGCCGGATCGACATCAGCGCCGACGGCTCACGCATCAAGGTGCTTGTGATCCCGACGAATGAAGAAGAAATGATCCGCAGGCACACCGAGGCGCTGATCTAGGGTCCGGACCCTAGTACGGCGAATCTGAAGTTCGCTTCTGGATCCACAAGGCGCGCCGTCACTCCCGCGCCAGCACCTTGGCATATGCGTCTTCGTAGGTTCTCAGAACGGGCCGGTAATCGGCGTGAACGACGGGCTCGAACCCACCGGGCAGATCCGGCT
>JBCDEN010000285.1:0-5899 GCA_039179715.1 Pseudomonadota bacterium | reverse complement strand
GGAATTCGTCGAACAGGGCCTGCGAAAAGGCCGGACGACCACCAGCCTCACCGCGTTCATGCGCTATGCCGGACAAGGCTGGGAAATCCCCGTGCACCTACCTTACCGGGCGTTTTCGGGCAGCGATGTACCAGCCATCCTTGCAGCCTTCGCGGAGGCCTACCGTACGCTCTTCGGCCGCACCATCGACGGGCTTGCACCCGAAATCACGAACTGGTCCCTGATCGTGGCTTCCGTGCTGCCTGAGGCCGAAACGGTTTGCCGCCGGGAGGGGCGCACCGCAGCCGGCGCCATGCGCACCAGAACTGTCTTTGATGCCGCCTTGCGGCGCAATGTCGAAGCGCAGGAGGTTGAGCGGCAGTCTATGCGGACCGGCGCAACTGTCGACGGTCCCGCGGTCATCGTCGAAGCCGAGACCTCCACGATCGTCACATCCGCTTATCGGGCAATCGGCCAACCAGACGGCTGCCTCCTCTTGATCCGAAAGGAGGCCAACTGATGCCGAGCGCAATTGACTACCAGATCATGTGGAACCGCTTGATCGCCGTGGTGGAAGAGCAGGCGACCACGCTTATAAGAACCGCTTTTTCAACTTCCGTGCGCGAAGCCGGTGATCTGTCGGCCGGCCTTTTCGACCGGCAGGGCCGGATGATGGCCCAGGCGGTAACCGGCACGCCCGGACACGTGAACGCGATGGCGGAGAGTGTCACGCATTTCGTTCGCGAGATCGGAATGCAGAACATCTTCGAAGGCGATGTCTTCATTACCAACGATCCCTGGCTCGGAACCGGGCACTTGCACGACATCACCGTGGTCACGCCGGTTTTCCGGAAAGGTCTGCATATCGGTTTCTTTGCCTGCACGGCGCATGTCGTCGACATCGGCGGGCGCGGCTTTGGTCCCGATGCAGGCGAAGTCTATGAGGAAGGCCTCCTGATCCCGATAACCAAATTCGCGGAGCGCGGAACAGTGAACCCGCTGCTGATCTCGATCATTCGGGCCAATGTGAGAACACCCGACCAGACCGTCGGAGACATGTATTCCCTGGCGGCCTGCAACGAGGCCGGAGACCGGCGGCTGCAGGCGATGCTGGAAGAATTCGGCATCGACGATCTGGAAGGCCTGTCGGACTTTCTCACCGAATCCAGCCGCAAGGCCACAAGAGAAGCGATTTCGCAAGTTCCCGATGGAACGTACCGGCACACCATGACGGTTGACGGGTACGACTTGCCGGTTGAGCTTTTCGTCACACTCAAGGTGGAAGGCGACCGCCTGAGTGCGGATTTTACGGGCACCAGCGGGATGAGCGCATTCGGTGTCAACGTTCCGGAAGTCTACACCAGAGCCTATGCCTGCTACGGTCTGAAATGCGCCATCGCCCCCGGCGTTCCCAACAATACCGGGTCCCTGGAGCCTTTTGAAATATCGGCGCCTGAAGGCTGTATTCTCGCAGCAAAGCGTCCGGCCCCGGTCTCCGTGAGGCATGTCCTGGGACATCTCGTGCCCGACGTGGTGCTTGGCGCTCTTCACCAGGCCCTCCCCGGCACGGTGCCCGCCGAAGGTGCGTCCGCCCTCTGGAATATTCAGATTTCGGCGCGCCCCAGCGATCCGGAAAGCGGATTGAGCAACGCCGAAATCCTGATGTTCAACTCCGGTGGCACAGGCGCGCGTCCGTCCGTGGACGGTCTTTCCGCCACCGCATTTCCGTCGGGCGTGTCCACAATGAGCGTCGAGGCAACGGAGCATGTCGGGCCGATCACCGTCTGGCGCAAGGATCTGCGCGCAGGATCAGGCGGCGCAGGTGAAACCCGCGGCGGCCTTGGCCAGGTCATCGAAATAGAAGCCCGCGCGGGATACGACTTCTGGTTCAACGCCATGTTCGACCGGGTCGACAATCCTGCCCGCGGGCGCGAGGGCGGCAGGCCGGGCGCTGCAGGCCGCGTGGAACTCACCGACGGCACCCCCCTCAAATCGAAAGGCAGGCAATTGGTGCGCAACGGCCAGCGGCTGCGGCTCAGCCTGCCCGGAGGCGGTGGATTCGGCAATCCCTCAAATCGGGACAAGTCACTGGTACAGGCAGACATCGAGGCGGAAGTAATCTCCGCCGGTCAGGCTGCTGAAGACTACGGATATTCTGGAGACAATTCATGAGCGGGAAGATTGCCCTCGTAACCGGTGCGGCCCAGGGAATTGGTCTCGCCTGCGCCCAGGCGCTCGCGGAAGACGGGTGCACTGTCGTTCTGTCCGACATTCAGGAAAACGTGCACGAAGCGGCCGCCAAACTCGGCGGTCACGCCTATGTCTGCGACATGGGCGACACGACCCGGATTGCCGCGATGTTCGACAGCATTGAAGCCGGGATCGGACCCGTTTCGGTGCTTGTCAACAATGCCGGCATCGCGCAGCCTGGCGATTTCCTGACCTATTCGCTTGAGGACTTCAACAGGGTCATCAACGTGAACCTTGTGGGTGTCTTCTTCGCGATCCAGCGCGCTGCCGGCACCATGGTCGAAAACGGCATTGCCGGCGCGATTGTCAACATGTCGTCGATCAATGCCCAGGTCGCCATACCCGCCATTCCGGCCTATTGCGCCTCGAAGGGCGGCGTAAACCAGCTCACCAAGGCAGCTGCGCTCTCGCTTGCACCGCACGGTATTCGCGTGAACGCGGTCGGTCCCGGCTCGATCGACACGGAAATGATGGCCGGTGTCAACGCCAATCCGGAAGCGCTTGCCAAGGTGATGTCCCGCACGCCCATCGGCCGGGTCGGAACGGCCCGCGAGATCGGTGACACGGTGGCATTCCTGGCGTCCGACAAGGCAAGCTACATCACCGGCGAGACCATCTATGTCGACGGCGGCCGCCTTGGCCTCAACTATACGGTCTGAGCCATGAGCCGATATCAGGAAACCTACGCGGCATGGTCCGCCGATCCGCAGGCCTTCTGGATGGAGGCGGCGCGGGCGATCGACTGGATAAAGCCGCCGGAAACCGCTTTCGATCCCGATGCCGGTGCTTATGGGCGATGGTTCCCGGATGGCATCTGCAACACCTGCTGGAACGCGGTCGACCGGCATGTTGCCGCCGGGCACGGTGACCGGCTTGCACTTGTCCATGACAGCCCGGTCACCGGAACCGTGCAGCGCTTTACGTTTCTTGACCTGCAGGTCGAAGTCGGGGCGCTGGCTGAGGTGCTTCGTCAAAACGGTGTCGGAAAGGGCGACAGGGTCATCATTTACATGCCGATGGTTCCCGAAGCGATCTTCACGATGCTTGCCTGCGCGCGCCTGGGTGCAATTCATTCGGTCGTGTTCGGGGGATTTGCCGCGGCCGAACTCGCGACGCGGATCGACGATGCCAAGCCCAAGGTCATCGTCTCAGCGTCCTGCGGAATAGAGCCGTCGCGGATCGTGGCCTACAAACCGCTTCTCGATGCGGCCATCGAGATGTCGGCGGACAAGCCCGAGACATGCCTCATTCTTCAACGCGATGCCCTTGAAGCGGATATGATTGCGGACCGGGATATCGATTTTGCCGAAGCGGTGGCAGCGGCAAGAGGAACGCTGCCCGGATGTATTCCGGTTGAGGCAACCGATCCGGCGTACATTCTTTACACATCCGGCACCACGGGACAGCCGAAGGGTGTTGTCCGTGACACCGGCGGGCACATGGTCGCCATGAAGTGGTCCATGGAGCACCACTACGGGGTCAGGCCGGGTGACGTGTTCTGGGCGGCATCGGATGTCGGATGGGTCGTTGGACACTCCTACATCTGCTACGCGCCGCTGCTGCATGGATGCGCGACGGTTGTCTACGAGGGCAAGCCCGTCGGCACTCCGGATGCCGGAGCCTTTTGGCGCGTGATCGACGATCACGATGTCGCCGCGCTGTTCACTGCACCAACCGCCTTTCGGGCGATCCGCAAGGAGGACCCGAACGGCACGCTGATCGGCCGTCACGACCTCAGCCGCTTCCGCGCGCTGTTTCTTGCAGGCGAGCGCTCAGATCCGGCAACCATCGCGTGGGCACAGCAGAAACTGCAGCGTCCGGTGATCGATCACTGGTGGCAGACCGAGACCGGCTGGCCGATGTCCGGCAATCCGGTCGGGCTTGGTGCGCTTCCGGTAAAGCCGGGATCGCCGGGGGTTCCGATGCCAGGCTACGAAATCGCCGTTCTCAGCGACGAAGGACATCCCGTACCGCCCGGAACGCTCGGCAACATCGTCTGCAAGCTGCCGTTGCCTCCGTCGGGCACACCGACGCTGTGGAATGCGGAAGACCGGTTTTACAAGGCCTACCTCGAAGAGTTTCCGGGCTACTACGCCACCTCCGATGCCGGTATCATCGATGAGGACGGGTATGTTTTCATCATGGCCCGCACCGACGACATCATCAATGTTGCCGGGCACCGACTGTCGACGGGTGCAATGGAAGAGGTCATTTCCGCGCACAGGGACATTGCCGAATGCGCCGTCGTGGGAGCAGCCGACGCGCTCAAGGGTCAAATGCCGATCGGGTTCTTTGTCCAGAACGACGGTGCGGGGCGCGACCCGGGTGAACTGGAACGGGAACTCGTTGCACTGGTGCGGGAAAAAATCGGAGCGGTCGCGGCTTTCAAGACCGCCATGGAAGTGGACAGACTTCCGAAAACCAGGTCGGGCAAGGTCTTGCGCGGCACGATGCAGAAACTGGCCGACAATGCGGATTTCAAGATGCCAGCGGCGATCGACGACCCGGCCATTCTTGACGAGATATCCGGCGTGCTCGCAAGACGCGGTTTTGGAAAGGGGACGGCATGATCGAACGGATTCATACGGGCGCTCGCATGAGCAAGATCGTCAAGCATAACGGCGTTGCCTATCTGTGCGGCCAGGTCGGCGCCGGTGATACCGTCGCAGACCAGACGCGCGACTGCCTGTCACGCGTCGACGCGCTGCTCCTGGAAGCGGGCTCGGACCGCAAACACATTCTCCAGGCCATCGTCTGGCTCGCGGACATGGTCGATTTCGGGGAAATGAACGCCGTCTGGGATGCCTGGGTCCCGGAAGGCTTTGCCCCGGCACGCGCCTGCGGAGAGGCGCGCCTCGCGCGCGACGTGCTCAAGGTCGAAATTATCGTCACGGCCGCCATCAAGGAGGGATCATGACATGGACATGCCGGCTGTCGAATTGCGGAAAGTGAACAAGTATTACGGAGATTTCCATGCCCTGAAGAACATCGATCTGTCGGTCACGAAGGGTGAGAAAATCGTCGTGTGCGGACCGTCCGGATCCGGAAAATCAACCATGATCAGGACCATCAATCAACTGGAGGAACACCAGTCCGGAACCATCCTGATCCACGGGGACGAGATCTATGCCGAAGCCCACAATATAGAACTGCTCCGCCGGGAAGTCGGCATGGTGTTCCAGCATTTCAATCTGTTCCCCCATATGACGATCCTGGAGAACTGTACGCTCGCGCCCATTCTCGCGCGCAAGGAAAGCCGGGCGGACGCCGAGGCCCATGCCATGCAGTATCTTGAGAAGGTCCGTATCGCCGACCAGGCGCAAAAGTTTCCAGGGCAATTGTCCGGCGGCCAGCAGCAACGCGTCGCAATCGCGCGGGCGCTGTGCATGCGGCCGGACATTCTCCTGTTCGACGAACCGACATCGGCTCTCGATCCGGAGATGATCGGCGAGGTGCTGGATGTCATGGAGACACTTGCAAAAGAGGGAATGACCATGATTTGCGTGACCCACGAAATGGGCTTCGCCAAACGGGTCGCCGACCGGGTAATTTTCATGGATGCCGGTCAGATTGTCGAAGAGGCGGATCCCGTCTCCTTCTTCGATCATCCCACAAATCCGAGAACAAGGACCTTTCTCGAACAGGTGCTCACCCACTGACCGTACCGTTC
>JBCDEN010000225.1:0-6408 GCA_039179715.1 Pseudomonadota bacterium | reverse complement strand
TCCCGGCGGCCGCCCAGACCGCAGACATAGACGAGCGCGTGCCGACGCCAACATCGTTCATGGAAGCGTGCGCCGAAAAGATCGAATCCCGCGGTCGTCTGAGATTTTGCGACACCTATTTCCGCGACAAGCTCGGAACGGAGGCCGATGCCCTGCTTTACCTGAGGGACCGGATCACAACCTTGCGCGCCAATCACGAGGCAAGCTCGGCCGAGAAATATCAGAGCTTTCTTCAGGCGATCTACATCGTGGCCTTCCTGACGATTGCCTCCATCGTCCTTATTGCCAGCGACCGGCGCATAGGCGGGACGGCCAAGTGGGCCGGCCTGACCAGCACGGCCGCACTGCTGGTCATGGTCGTGATCGTCGCGATGGGCTGGCTCGGCAAATACCGGGCGGAATACGCGGCCCAGGTCGAACTCGGAATCCTGCGCGACCGCATCGAAGCGGAGGCCGCACAGGCGATTGCGACCAATCAGCAGATCACGCCAGACATGGTGCGCCGCTGGACGGGCGAATTCGGCGAAATCGGACGCCGGTTCGCCGAGAGCTACGGCGATGCGACTGTCCTGCCCGAAGTTGGACGGTTCGGCAACTGATCTTTCGAATTGACCGGAATTGCGGCTCTCGATGCCGCGCAAAACCTAAAGAGTACCGAATATGAAGTTCACCCTTTCCTGGCTCAAGGAGCACCTGGAGACCGATGCCAGCCTGGAAGAGATCGTCGAACGACTGACGATGATCGGGCTGGAAGTCGAGGAAGTCACCAACCGCGCCGACAGGCTGAAGCCGTTCCGGATCGCCAAGGTCCTGGAAGCCGAACAGCACCCGAACGCCGACAGGCTGCGCGTGCTCAAGGTGGATACCGGCGACGGCGACCCGGTCCAGATCGTCTGCGGTGCGCCCAATGCGCGCGCCGGACTCGTCGGCGTGCTCGGCAAGCCGGGCGACTATATACCCGGCCTCGACACCACCTTGTCGGTCGGCAAGATCCGCGACGTGGAAAGTTTCGGCATGATGTGCTCGGAGCGCGAGCTTGAATTGTCGGACGAGCATGACGGCATCATCGACCTGCCTGCCGACGCGCCGGTCGGCGTGAACTACGCCGAGTGGGCAGGGCTGGACGAACCGGTCATTGAAATCGGGCTGACACCGAACCGGCCGGACTGCACCGGCGTCTACGGCATCGCCCGCGATCTTGCCGCTGCCGGCCTCGGCAAGCTGAAGGAGCGCTCGCACGAGCAGATCCGGGGCAGTTATCCTTGCCCGGTCAGCGTCTCGCTCGATTTCGGCGACACCAAGCCCATGTGCAAGGCATTCGGCCTGCGCATGGTCAAGGGCATCAAGAACGGTCCGTCGCCGCAATGGCTGCAGGACCGCCTGACGGCCATTGGCCTGCGCCCGATCAACATTCTCGTCGACATCACCAACTACATCACCTTCGACCAGGGCCGTCCGCTGCACGTGTTCGACGCCGACAAGGTGCATGGGAACCTCGTCGTCCGGCGCGGAAAGAAGGGCGAGACCCTCGACGGCCTCAACAGCAAGTCTTACGAGGTCGATGACACCGTCTGCGTGATTGCCGACGACAACGCCGTGGAAAGTCTCGGCGGCATCCTCGGCGGCGAACCTTCCGGCTGCACCGAAGACACGGTCAATGTGCTGATCGAATCGGCGCTGTGGGACGAGGACGACATCGCGGCCACCGGCCGCAAGCTCGGCGTCAACACGGACGCGCGCTACCGGTTCGAGCGCGGTGTCGATCCCGACTACATGATGCCGGGCCTGGAATATGCCACGCGCATGGTGCTGGACCTGTGCGGCGGTGAGCCTTCGGAAACCACTCAGGCTGGCCGCGTTCCGGACAGCAGCAACATCATAGAGTTCCCCTATTCGGAAATCCGCCGCCTCTCCGGTGTCGAGGTGTCGCTCGCCGAGGCGAACCTGACGCTGAAGTCGCTCGGCTTCTGGATTTCCGGCGGCGGCGACACCGTCAAGGTCGCGGCGCCGAGCTGGCGGCCGGACATAGAAGGCAAGGCCGACCTTGTCGAGGAAATCGTGCGTATCATCGGGCTGGACCGGGTGCCGCTGACACCGCTGCCGCGCACCGGCACCGTCGGTCAGAAGGTTCTGACCACCGGGCAGATCCGGCGTAACCGGGCACGGCGCGCATTGGCCGCGCGCGGTTTCAACGAGGCCGTGACCTGGTCGTTCATTTCCAGGCCCCAGGCCGAACTCTTCGGCGGTGGCAACGCGGCGCTGGCACTGGCCAATCCGATCTCCCACGAGATGTCGGACATGCGCCCGAGCCTGCTGCCGGGCCTTTTGACCGCTGCCCAACGCAATGCCGACCGGGGTTTCGGCGACGTTGCCCTGTTCGAGATCGGACAGGTCTTTCATGGTGACACGCCCGAGGGCCAGAAGATGGTTGCCGCCGGTGTGCGCCGGGGCACGGCGAAGCTTCAAGGCCCGGACCGGCACTGGTCCGGAACTTCCACCGATGTGGACGTCTACGACGCGAAGGCAGACGCGGAGGCCGCGCTTGCCGCGATCGGTGCACCGGTCGACCGGCTGCAGGTCTACGCGGACGCGCCCGCAACGTTTCATCCCGGACGGTCCGGCTGCCTGAAGCTTGGCCCGAAAAACACGCTTGCGGTCTTCGGTGAGGTCCACCCCCGCACGCTGGTCGAGCTCGATATCGAAGGCCCTCTGGTTGCATTCGAGATCGATCTGGATGCCTTGCCGCAGCCGAAAAAGAGGGGCAGCGGCTCCAAGGGTGCACTCAACGCCAGCCACCTGATGCCGGTCCGGCGCGATTTCGCGTTCCTTATCGGTCAGGATGTTGTCGCCGAGACCGTGCTGAAAGCGGCAAGAGGTGCTGAAAAGAACCTGATCGCCGAGGTGACACTGTTCGATATCTATGAAGGACAGGGCGTGCCCGATGGGCAGAAATCGGTTGCAATCGATGTCCTGCTGCAGCCGCGCCAGAAAACGCTGACGGACGAGGAAATCGACGCGGTGGCGAAGAAGATCATCGCCAATGTCGAAAAGGCGACCGGCGGCACGCTCCGGGGCTAGTCGGACACGCGGACCCGGCCTGGTGTGCGCGCAGCATCTCTTTCAGAAACGCTGCGCGCGACGCAGAGGCCGATATCAATCTCCCTCACCGATCCGAAAGGCTCAGCGGAAATTGCGGCTGCGGAAGCACTGATTCCCGACCGCGCATTTCTTGTTGTCTTTCGTCGGCGCGAATTTCGGGCGCACCATATTCACATCGGGCGAACAGTAGTTTGAGGTCGCGACGAATTTTTCGAAGGTCGTTGGACCCGTGGTCATAACGACACTGCCTCTTTGTTTCACCAGGGCCTGTGCCTGGGCGCAGGTGAGCTGACGCGTGTCGGGACGCGCCTGCGCATGCGTCACGGACACGGATGCCACCAGGGTCACCGTCGTAAGGCAAACGGCAGCCAATGCGGCGCAAAACGGTCTGGCGAAGATCATCAGGTACACTCCCCACTCGGCGGGCCACCGGAGCATACTGTCCGACGGCCGTCTGTCTCGTTCAAATGCGTCAATCCCGCGCCGCGGTCAGTACACCCCGGGGTGGCACGAAGCAAACTCCATTCTAGAAGGCATCGAACCTCAGGACATTCGGATCAATACAGACACGCACCAGGCACTGCCGGACATCCTTGGTCGGCACCCACTGCTTGTTGGTGACCTCTCCGTTCTGGCAGAAATTTCGGGTAAAAACGTAACGGTCGAACGTGTATTGTCCCGTCCGCAGCACCGCAGCCCCGTTCTGCTTGATCAGCGACTGAACCTGCCCACAGGTAAGTGTGCGCGTGTCGGGTCTGCCGGACTGCGCCTGGGAGACCTGAATCGAACCAAATGTGAGTGCCGCAGACCCGATCGCGAGCACCAGGCATGTACGCAGGGATTTTGAGAAGTCTTCAGAAAACATCTTCATTCGAACCATCCAAATCTGGCTGCCCAGTCCCAAACATGGCACCGGAAACGGGTGTGTCAAGCAAGACCCGGATGTACATCTGGCCACTCATTTTCAACTGTGCCGGACAGCCTCGTAAAAGCTACGTACCCTTGGCCACAGAATCGGATAGCGTCGGTGGCCCGCAAAGAGGACCATCGATGACGCAACAACCTGCCAACAGCAAGACGGCCCTCCTCGGCGATCCGTATCAGGCGCGCGAGGAAGACCGCATCGCCCATCTGAAAGACGTGATCGGCGCCGTGCCGCATGTCATGGAGATCCTTGCGACGATCCGCGATCTCGATCTGCCCGACGCCTGGCTGGTTTCCGGAGGGCTCTACCAGACGGTCTGGAACGTCCTGACCGGTCGTGCGCTTCTCCACGGTATCAAGGATTTCGACGTTATCTATTTTGACGGGCGGGACCTTTCCTATGAGGCCGAAGACGACGTCATCAGGCGCGTCAACAAGGCCCTGCCCGAGTTCGCCGACCTGCTCGAAGTGCGGAACCAGGCAAGGGTCCACCTGTGGTACGAACAACGCTTCGGACGCCCTTACCGGCCGCTCGACTGTTCCATGGATGCGCTGACGACATATGCCGCACGGACCCATGCCGTCGCAGCAAGGCTCGCGCCAGACGGCACACTCGACATTCACGCACCGTTCGGCCTGGCAAATCTCTTTGCGATGCGGCTCGTGCCGAATTTCACGCAGCCTAACGAGGAGACCTATGTCCAGAAGGCGCAGCGGATGAAGGACCTCTGGCCGGAGCTTGAGATCGTGCCGTGGCAGCCTGCCGGTTGACGGCGCATTGACAACAGCAGAAGTCTGTAGCGAGTTGCACAAACACTTCAAAGGGAACAGAGCAAATGCGGAAATTCGGATTGGCAGTGGCAGTCTGTGCCCTGGTATCACTCATGGATGCGAAACCGGCACACGCTCTCACGGGCAACGATCTGTTTTCAGCCTGTCAATACGGCCGGCCGGTCAGCAAGGATGTCTGCTACGGCTATGTTGTCGGTGCGCTCGCGCAAATATCAGCGGGAATTCAGAAGGCAAAACGGGATGGTACCGACTACCCGTGGGACATCTGCATAAGCAATGAATACTCGTACAAGCAGTATGTCGAACTTTTCACGGAGTATCTTCGCGACAACAAGGCGAAAAGACATATCGATGCGTCCTGGCTTTTCCTGAGTGCGATGGAAGATGCCGTTCCCTGCAACTGAACGTCTCGTTTCAGATGACCGGAGAGCTGCGCACCTGCTCCGATCAACAGACTCTCCTGATCGCGTGCGCCCTTCTCGCAGATCACCTGCAGCGTGTGCTACGCTCCTGTCCGTGACCGCCTGAACGCGCTGAGTAGGGGATTGCCATGGCTACATTTCGCTACATTGTCAACGACGTCGATCAAGCCGTGTCCTTCTATCGGGATCAGCTGGGATTTGCCCTCGATCAGCAATACGGACCCGCCATGGCGATCCTGAGCAAGGACGACCTGCAGCTTTGGGTCGCCGGTCCGCCTGCCTCGGCGTCGAAGCCGATGCCGGACGGCTCGAAGCCTGTTCCCGGCGGCTGGAGCAGAATTGTCGTCGTCGTTTCAGATATTGCCGGAACGGTTGAAGATCTTCGCAGGGCCGGCGTGCGCTTCAAGAACGATATCGTCGAAGGTCCGGGCGGCCGGCAGATCCTGTGCGAAGACCCGTCGGGAAATGTCGTGGAGCTGTTCCAGCCGGGATGATGCCGGGACGTTCATGACGCCGCCTCTACTCAAGTGCCCTCTTCCCGCTTTGCGAGCGACTGCCTTCCTTTTGGCGTCAATCCGTAAATGCCGCGTTCGACGCGCTCGAACCAGCCATAGTGATCGTCCGCCATCATCCGCGTTGCGCGGGCAACGCCGGTCGCCCTGGCAACTTCTGCGCCACGGCACGGACCGTTGGCGTTCAGGTGATCCGCGCAGCGCATGGCGTCCTGACGATAGGCGGTCACAAGCGTGACGCGGGTTGACCCGCCGGTGTTGGGATCACCGACCCGCCGGGCAAACTCCTTCAGCAGGCGGTCCTTGCGCTGCTTTGACTTGCGCGGAGCATAAGGTGCCGGATCGAGGTGAACTTCGACCAGTTCGTCGGAGAGCCGGACCGTGATCAGGCCAAGGCCCAGCCGCCGGGCAAGCTTGAGGTTGTTCTTCAGGGCAGACAGAAAGCGCTTGCCAGGGCCGCGCGCAACGGCAACATAGACCGCATCGGTCACGGACTGGCGCGCGATGGCCTGGTGAAACAGACCAAGCGTGAAACCGGTTTTCAGTTCAACGATGACAGGGTCTTCATCACCCCGGCAGGCAACGATGTCCGCTGCCCCGACTTCGGCTTTGACCTCATACCCCTGCTCGGTGAGATACGATTTGACAGGCTGATAGAG
>JBCDEN010000515.1:0-3729 GCA_039179715.1 Pseudomonadota bacterium | reverse complement strand
GGGATCATGGACCTGACCGGAGAGCCGGAAGGCGCGCCTCAGAAAATCGGGGTCGCATTCGCCGATATCTTCACCGGACTTTACGGCGTTGTCGGTATTCTTGCGGCCTTGCGCAGACGGGACCGGACAGGCGAAGGCGAGTGGATAGACATGGCGCTGCTCGATGCCCAGGTTGCCGTTCTGGCCAATCAGGCGCTCAATTATTTCGTTTCCGGCAAGGCCCCGCGCCGCCTCGGCAACGCCCATCCGAATATCGTCCCCTATCAGGTCTTTCCCGCAAGTGACGGCCATCTGATCATTGCCGTCGGCAATGACGGACAATTCAAGCGGCTGTGCGCAGTGTTGGGGGTGCCGGAACTTGCCGGGCTGGCGAAATTCGCGACCAACGCGGCCCGCGTCGCCGCAAGGGCGGAACTTGTGCCCTTGATCAGTGCGGAGACATCTGTCCGTGAACGGGACGATTTGCTCGCCGCGCTTGAACTGGAAGGCGTACCGGCAGGACCGATCAA
This sequence comes from Pseudomonadota bacterium, assembly GCA_039179715.1. Lineage (GTDB taxonomy): Bacteria > Pseudomonadota > Alphaproteobacteria > Rhizobiales > Stappiaceae > Roseibium. The sequence goes on along the minus strand of JBCDEN010000515.1, from coordinate 3,220 downwards.
TTCCGTTGCAGATGTGTTTGACGATCAGCAGGTCGCGCATCGGCAATTGAAGGTCGATCTGCCTGCACAAGGCGTCGCCGGTGGCAGCGTGCCGTCTGTGCGCACGCCGATTGCCTTCGCGAACGGCAATCTCGTGCTGGACCGCGCTGCGCCGTCCCTCGGCGAACACACGCTTGAGATCTTGAACGAACTCGGTCTTGCACCCGACAGCGCGCCCGAAACCTGAACACGTCAATTCGAGGACGTCCCATTGCCGAACGATACCGACTATTTGCGATTCATCGATCAGACGCTTCTGTCCGACAATTGGGGCAAGCTGACGCGATACAGGTTCGAATACCTGCGTAGCGACGGATCCTGGCAGGAGCAGATCCGCGAAGCCTACGATCGCGGCAACGGCGTGACCTGCCTGCTCCACAATCCCGACACCGACTGTGTTCTCCTCACGCGCCAGTTCCGCCTGCCCGTACTGCTCAACGGCAAGGACCCTTTTCTCATCGAGGCACCTGCCGGGTTGCTGGAAGGCGCAAACCCTGAAGAACGCATGCGGTCCGAACTTGTCGAGGAAACCGGATACGAGGTTTCCGAACTCGAACATCTGTTTGACGTGCACATGAGCCCGGGCTCGGTGGCCGAATACCTTTCCTTTTACAAGGGGACTTACCACCTGAACGACAAGGTTTCGGAAGGTGGCGGCGAAGAGAGCGAGGGCGAGGACATAGAGGTGCTGCACGTCCCGTTGACGGAGGCGCTGGCGATGATCCGAAGCGGTGATATCAGCGATGCAAAGACGATCCTGCTGCTTCAGGAACTTGCACTTCGGCAGTTGACCGCTCAATCCGGGTAGGGCCGGAACTCCAAATCGGATGTTCAATTCTGTCACAGCCTTAATTTGACGCAAAAAGTCTGGCAGGTAAGTTACTGACAGCAAGAAGAGGATTTGCGCCGGATGGCCGACGGCAAGCGCCATGACAGACGTATGAAGCTCCCGCTGACATCAATCGTCGGAATGGGCTTCGGCGCTTTTGTGGCCCTGGCCATCGGGCTGGTGCTTGGGCTTTCGGTCAGCGCGAATTTCAGCAACACCTTTTCCCTTCTCAACGACAAGACGATCCTGAGTACGGATGCGCTGGAATCGCAACTGCGCACGCATTTCACATCGGTCGAAAATGCCGTCGTAGGGCTCAAACCGTATTTCGACGACGGCACTCTGCGCATCGACGATCCCGAACGGACACTGGAGGATCTGTCGATCGCTCTGAAGTCGAACAGCGACGTAACCACGCTTGCCGTCACCGCGCCCGACGGAAAGCGTCTTGGCATCTACCGCGCACCCTCTGGAAAGTTGTGGCGCATCGAGACCGACGTGCCGCCGCCGGGCATGGCGCCGAGCAGTCTGCCGACACTTGTGCCCGAAAGCCCGCCGACCTGGGGCCCTCTCGTCGAGCACGAGGTGGGTCTGTTCGCCAATGTGTCGGTGCCTCTGGTGAGAGATGGTGAGTTCATCGGCACGCTGACGGCGGCAAGTTCCATGGAGGATCTCTCGCACATCGTCCGGGCGCAGGACGAAGGCCAGGACAATACGGTTTTCATCCTCGATGGATCCGGCCGCGTCATCATGCATTCGGATGCCGGACGCCTGCAGACCGGAGGCGCGATCGAGATCAAACTGCCCGAGGCCTGGCAGAAGATCGGTGACCCGGTGCTTGCTGCGATGGCGAGCGAAGAGCCGATCGAAGAGTTCCAGAAGGCCGCGGAGCTTGGCATCGCCGTGTCGTTCGTTGAGGCGAACGAAGACGAATACATCATGATGAAGGCAAGCCTGGACGGGTTCAGCGATCAGCCCTGGACGATCGGTCAATACTATCAGAGCGCAACCGTATCCCGCGAGGTCCGCAGGCTGGCCGGCTCGATGTTCGTCGGTTTCGGGGCTCTGGTGATTTCGGTCTTGATCGCGTTCTGGCTCGGCCGCAGGGTCGCGCGGCCATTGCGCAATCTTGCAGTTCAGTCCGAACGGGTCGGCAGTCTGTCGCTGAACGAAGTCGAACCGATGCCGCGCAGCAGGGTCGCGGAAATCGATCAGGTCGCACTCGCATTCAATTCCATGGTCGAGGGATTGAAAGCGATGAACACCTATGTGCCGCGGTCCCTGTTCATCAAGCTGATGCGGCTGGGCGGCGGCGAGGCGGCACAGGCACGTGAAGCGGAACTGACCATTCTTTTCACCGATATTGTCGGGTTCACCGCCTTGTCTGAGCATTTGAGCGCGGAAGAAACCGCCCGCATTCTCAATGATCACTTCGCCATACTGGTTGAAGCGGTGGAGTTTGAAGGCGGTACGGTCGACAAGTTTCTCGGCGACGGCATGCTCGCGTTCTGGGGTGCGCCCGACGAACGCCCCGATCATGCCGAAGCCGCTGTCAGAACTGCCAGGCGTATCGCGGTTGCCCTGAAGGGCTCCAACGATCGCTGCCGATCCGAGGGACGTCCGGTGATCAAGACCAGGATCGGCATTCACACGGGACCTGCCGTTGTTGGCAACGTCGGCGCGCTCGACCGGTGGAATTACACGGTTGTCGGGGACACGGTGAATGCGGCGGAACGTCTGCAGACGCTCGGTAAGGAAGTCCACGGCGATCCGGAGTTGACGATACTGGCGAGCGCCGACACGGTTTCACGGTTGCCGCGCGAGCGTCACAAGCGTCCGGTTGGTGCACATCATCTGCGCGGGCGCAGCGGTTTGATGGAGGTCTACTGGATAGAACCCTATCCGGAGGCCGCTGCAGATCCGGCGGGCAAGGAAAAGCTCCCCGTTTCGGCGGCGGAATGAGTTGCAAATCAGACATGTCTTCAGCACTTGCGCGCAAGATTCTGAAAAAAAGACAAGTTTCTGGTCGAACTGATAAATATCGCTGCGCATTTCGCTGCATTTCTGCATTGCTAATCGACGGCGAATTTGGTTGTCTTTGTTATGTGAAAGAGGCCTGTCAGGGCTCCTTCAGATAACCCTTGCCGGGGAGGAAACGCGCGGTGAATGTTCTCTCGATCGAGGGACTGACGGTTGATTTTGATACGGCTGAAGGCCGTGTTCGGGCAGTTGACGACGTTTCCTTTGTCGTTCCCGAAAACCGGACGGTCGCGCTTGTTGGCGAATCCGGATCCGGCAAAACGGTAATTTCACAGACAATCATGGGCTTGTTGCCCCAGGCGGCCTCGATCT
>JBCDEN010000104.1:0-8830 GCA_039179715.1 Pseudomonadota bacterium | reverse complement strand
GCGGGAAACATGGCCTCAAAGTCGGAGCGTGCACGCTTTTGCATGGCCGCCAGCGCGGGCTCGGTGTCGAAAATGCCGCCGCGCGTCCCGAAAAGGAACCGCCTGTCCGGCAAAAGCCGGAAGTAGTGCAGCAGGACGCGGGTGTCGGCTGACATGGTGTCGGACGTCCAGCCCTGATCGGCCAGTTCGCCATCGCTCAGCGGACGCGTCACCTGTATGGAGGACATGGCCGGAAGCGTCCTGCCATAGAGCCATTTCGGCGCATTCTCGCGGGCGTAGCCGTTACCGGCAAGGACCACTTTTTTTGCGCGGACATATCCGTGCTCGGTTTCCAGATGCCAGCGCTCGCCGTCCCGGGTCAGATTCGTGACGGGCGACTTGCCGAAAATGCTGCCGCCCGCATTGCGCACTTCCCCTGCAAGCGCAAGAACATATTTCATCGGGTTCAGCGCAAAACCGTAGGGCACATGCATGCCGCCGTGAAATTCCCCGCCGCAGCCCTCCTCGCCGAGTTGCTCCCTGGAAAGTACGCGCGCTTTCATCCCGAATTTTTCCTTCAGGAAGCTTGCTTCCGATTTCAGCGCGGCAACATCCTTTTGGCGATGGGCGAGAACCATTTCTCCCCTTGAATGGCAGTCGGCATCGACGCCCCAGGCGTCCAGCCGCTGTGCGACCAGATTGATCCCGGCAACCTGATAGGCAAGGAACCTGCGCGCCTCGTCCAGACCGAATTTTCTGATCAGCTTGTGTTGGTCGAGTGTGGTTCCGCCAAGACAGCAGAAGCCGCCATTGCGCCCCGAAGCGCCATATCCGACATGCTCGGCTTCCAGCACACAGACGGAAACGCCGCTCCCGGCAAGTTTCAGGGCCGCGCTGAGACCGGCATATCCGGCCCCGATGACGGCGACGTCAAACAGGGCGTTGCCCATCAGCTGGCGGTCAAGACGCGGCTGCTCGACACTGGATTCCCAGTAACTGCCGATCACTCCACGAGGTGCCTTGGCCTGTTGCAGCATCTCAGATCCCCAGCCTGTCGCGGAGCGAAAACCAGGTCATGGCCAGGACCAGAAGCGGAAAGCGCAGACGGTCACCACCCGGAAATGCCGGGATGTCCAGTTTCTCAAAGACATCGAAGCGCCCCGCGGTTCCGGCAACGGTTTCGGCAAGGATCTGGCCGCCGAGCGTTGCCATCGCAACGCCGTGTCCCGAATAGCCGGTCGCGGTCAGGATGTTGGGCGCGGGCCGCGCGAAATAAGGCATGCGCTTTGGCGTGATGGCGAGCGTGCCGCCCCAACCGTAGTCAAGACCGACATCCTTGAGCTGCGGATAGATTTCCTCAAGAGGACCGCGGACAAAGGACTTTATGTCCTGCGGGAATCGATAACCGTAATTCTCGCCACCGCCGAACAGCAAACGACGGTCGGCGGACAAACGGAAATAGTTGATCACGAACTTGCTGTCGGCGACCGCCACGTTGCCTCGAATGATCCGCTCCGCCTCCTCATCCGAAAAGGGTTCTGTTGCGACGATGAAGTTGTTGATGGGCATGACATGGGAGGCGGTCCTCCGGTCAAGCCTGCCAAGATAGCCGTTGCAGGCAAGAATGAGATGGTCGGCGGTCACATCGCCCTGCCCGGTTCTGACCGTAATCCTGCCGCTGCCCTTGCCGTCAATCCCCGTGACTTTTGTTTCCTCGAAGATCCGCGCACCGGCCCCTTCCGCCGCACGGCCCAGTCCGAGTGCAAAATTCAGCGGGTGGAGGTGCCCGGCTCCCATGTCCAGCGATCCGCCAAAATAGCGCGGGCTGCCGACAAGGTCCCCGATTTCGTCGCCGTCAACGAAACGGATATCCTCATATCCGTAAGTCAACCGGAGGTGTTCAACATCATCCCGGCTTTCCTCCACATAGGACTTGCGATGATCGGCGTGCAGGATGCCGGGCGCGTAGTCGCATGCGATCCTGTGCCGGGAAATCAGGCCGCGAACTAGCGCCTTGGATTGTTCGGCGAGATCCCAGAGCAGCTTCGCATGGGCCATGCCGTGCCGTTCTTCCAGAACAGTCTGTGCCACACGCTGTCCGGAGCCGACCTGTCCGCCGTTGCGGCCCGACGCGCCCCAGCCAATCCTGTTGGCTTCCAGAAGCACGACATCGATGCCGCGCTCGGCCAGATGCAATGCAGCCGACAAACCGGTGTATCCACCGCCGACAACACAGACCTGACAGTTCCGGGAACCTTCGAGAGGCTGGTTCTTCGTCGCCCAGTTCGCAGTCGCGGCGTAATAGGAAGGCGCATGCTGGCCCGGCGTGTCATTTGCCGTCAGGAGATCTAGCGCTGTTAGCATCGCGGACTGCCAGCTCCTGTTGACTGAAACCCGGTGTTGAACTGAAGCAGGGCGCCACCATCCCGCGTTCAGATGCCAACTTCAAGACGAAAATCGATTTTTTCGCGCAAGTTTCGCTTGGATTTGCAAGCTCTTGCAACTCACCCAGCGTCAATGTCGGCCCTTGACAGCCCGTGCAGGACTGATGACATGATCACTGTCGGATGACCCATAAGGAAGGCGAAACTGTGTTGGGACCCGCTGAACACCCCTGGCTCGATCCGCTGTGGCGGCGGGTCGCACTCGTTGTCTTTTGCGGCGGCTGGACGATCGTGGAATTCACGATGGGCAACACGGGCTGGGCGAGCATTGTGGGGGCGATCACCGCCTATGCGGGCTGGTGCTATCTTTATGCATACAAGGGATCCGCTGTCCCATCCGCAGAAACTTCCGAAAAGGCGAGTGAAGACGAGGTGCAGTGAGCAATATGCGGTGGCCGATCGCAGACGGGACCAGGAACGCAGCGAAGCTGGCAGTTGCCGCAATGCTCGGCATGTTCTTGTTTTTCGCCGGGCTGCACGCGGGATCGATGACGGCCGGGGCCAGCGAAGCGGTCTCAGTTCCGATTGCATCCGTTCAGGACACATTGAACAAGCGCTGTGTCGTCTGTCACGGCTGCTATGACGCGCCCTGCCAGTTGAAGCTGTCATCTGCGGAGGGTTGGCAACGCGGGGCGACCCGGGCAAGGGTCTACGATTCCAAGCGGCTGGAGGATGCTCCGACGACGCGCCTCGGCATCGACGCAACCACCGTGCCCGAATGGCGGCAAAAAGGTTTCTATCCGGTCACGGCAAATCAGGGCAGCGTCTCCGTGCTGGAACAGTTGCTGAAAGCCGGACGACGGCAGACCTTTGAACTGGGCGCGGCTCTTCCCGACGAGCTCAATATCAGCCCGTCGCGGCGCAACGCCTGTCCGGCTCCCGGAGAGATCGACGACTATCTGTCCGATCACAAATATGGCGGCATGCCGTTCGCGACTGCACCGCTGCCCGACGAAGACTATCAGACACTGCTGGCCTGGGCCGCGGCCGGATCGCCTGCCGCAAGCACCGATGACCCTTTGCCCGATGCCGTCGCCGACACCGTCAGGGAAATCGAGACGTTCCTGAACGCGGACACGAAGAGGACGAAACTGGTCGCGCGCTACATCTATGAACATCTGTTCCTGGGGCATCTGCACCTTGAAGGAGACGGACCGAGACGCTTCTTCCGCATGATCCGGTCGCGCACACCACCAGGTGAACCACATGCGGAGATCCCGTCCCGGCGGCCGTTCGACGATCCGGGTGGCGTCTTCTTCTATCGTCTCATTCCGCTGGACGGCACGATCCTGCACAAGGAACATATCGTCTACGAGATCGGGGCCGGCCGGCTGGAGCGCTATCGGGACCTGTTCTTCGCGACAGACTGGGATCTTGAACAACTGCCGCCATACTCGAACGAGGCGGGCGGCAATCCGCTCTCGACCTTCAAGGCGATCCCGGCGCGCAGCCGTTATCAGTTCCTTCTCGACGACGCGCTTTTCTTCGTGCGCACCTTTATCCGCGGTCCAGTCTGTTACGGGCAGGTCGCGGTGAATGTCATTCAGGACAGGTTCTGGGTGTCCTTCCTCGATCCGGACGCCGATCTCTCGGTCACGGATCCGAGTTTCCTTGCAGACGCCATTCCTGTCCTGGAATTGCCGGTCGCCCTTTCGGACGAGAAGATGTCGGAACGGCTGAAGAGTTTTCTTCTGGTCGGACCCATCAAGTATCAGGCCTTCCGGCAGGAGCGCTACGCCCGGAAAGCCATGAAAGACGGAGGTCTCGACTATTCGGACATCTGGGACGGCGATGGCACCAACACCAATGCACGCCTCACGATTTACCGTAATTTCTCTTCAGCATCCGTCGTCACCGGCTTTGAAGGCGCAATCCCGAAAACCGGCTGGGTGATCGATTTCCCGCTGTTTGAGCGGATCTACTACGATCTCGTTGCCGGTTTCGACGTGTTCGGCAATGTCGAACATCAGCTGACCACACGCATGTACATGGACAATCTCCGCCGGGAAGGCGAGCGCATGTTCCTCTACTTTCTGCCCGCGGACCGCCGCGATGAGCTTCACGACAGCTGGTACCAGGGTCCGCTGGCCAGCCTGCTCGATCTCTGGAAAGAAAGCCCAATCGACGATACGACGCCGACGGGTATCCGCTTTCAGACCAGCCAGCCCAAGACGGAGTTTCTGACGCGGCTGTTGACCATCGCGCCGCGGCTCTGGCCGCAGAGCGATCCGATCAACCGCTGCGGCGGTGACGCATGCGCCAGCAAGACCTCTGCCGCCGGCCAGCTTCGCGGCTTGAGCGATCAACCCGCGCCGTGGGCGAAGTTCATGCCCGACGTTTCGGTCGTCGTCGTCGAGGACGGCGGCACGAGGGACATCTTCACCATGGCCCATGACATGGCGCACAGCAACGTCGCCTTCATGTTCAACGAAGACCTGCGCCGGGAACCGGAACAGGACGAACTTACAATCGTAGAGGGGCAGTTCAGCAGCTATCCGAACTTCATCTTCCGGATGAAAGCAGGCGCGGTGCCCGATTTCGTGACCGACGTCAGAGCCATTCGCAGCCAGCGGGACTATCTCGACGTGATTGCGGCCTATGGTATCAGGAGAACCGACCCGCGCTTCTGGGAAAGCATCGACCTGATCCAATCCGAACTCAACGCCCAGAACGCGATCCATGCAGGCCTTCTCGACATCAACCGCTACACCGATCCCAAGCCTCTCGACCCGATCGAGCGGCTGTTTGAATTCACCTTTTCCATCGATTGACCGGCATCATTGAGCGCCGGTCGCATCCAGCTCGTCCATCAGCCAATTGCAGAAAATCGCGGCGTCCCGGCCAAGGGCCTGACGCGGTCCTGACGTCACCAGATGGTAGCTGTGCCGGCTCCTGATCTTCCTGGCGGACGAAACGATCAGCCGTCCACTGTCCAGGTAGGGCTGTGCGAGGCTTTGCAGAACGAGAGCGTGGCCATGGCCGAGCGCTGCAAGCTCCAGCGCGGACAGCGTCTGATCGACCTGAAGACCGGTGCGCTGTGGCACCGGATGCCCGAAGGTCCTGAAAAAGCTCTCCCAGGTGTCGATAACCCCCATGATGTCAAGACGTACGGCCTTTGCCAGAGCCGGCAGATCTCTTTCATTCGACCCGAGCCCATGGTTGGGATGACACACCGGAATAATCGGATCATTCAGCAGAAACTCGACATGCCCGTCGCTCCAGCTGCCGTCCCCGAAACGAATGTCGATTTCAAAAAGGTCCGGCTGCAGCGTTTCCGCCCAGGCGGCAGAGATCATCTGCAGTTCAATCCCCGGGAACGCGTCCTTGAAAGCCCGCAGCCTCGGAATCATCCAGAGGTGGCCGAAACTGTTGAGGCAGCGGAACCGCACCGGCTGGCGGTCGCGCTCGCCAAACACCGAGACGGTCGCGATCGACAGATCCGAAAATGCCTTTTCGACGCTTGGAAGGTAGGTCTGGCCCAGCCGGGTCAGAACCAGTTCCCGGTGCACCCTGTCAAACAGCGGAAAGCCGAGTTTCTGTTCCAGCTGGCGCACCTGGTAGCTGACAGCTGCCGGCGTGAGCAACAGCTCCTCGGCTGCCCTGGTAAAGTTTCCAAGCCGCGCGGCAGCCTCGAACGCGCGCAGCCACGGCAAGGGCGGAAGACTGTAGGACATGGACGCTCTCCAGACTTGGCGTGCGGACTTTCACGTTTACAGGCAAAGCTTTCCTACAAAAATTTTCGATGTATAGCCAAATTTTTTTTCGTTTTTATGTTGTGCCGAACGCGATGAAAATCTGCGGCGAACCACCTTTGTCTGGCGACGAAATAATGGAAACCTTCGACTACATCATTGTCGGCGCCGGGTCGGCAGGGTGCATTCTGGCCGAACGCCTGAGTGCCGAACCCGGGATCTCCGTACTCCTGCTGGAAGCCGGCGGACGCGATGCCTCACCCTGGGTTCGCATCCCGCTCGGTTATGCGAAACTCGTCACCAGCCCCAAACACACATGGCAATTCAGAACCGATGCTGACGCCGGGCTGAACGGACGCAGCATTTCCTGGCCGCGCGGCAGGATGCTCGGAGGCTCCGGCTCGATCAACGCCATGGTCTATTGCCGCGGTCTTCCCGGCGATTTCGACGACTGGGAAAGTTCCGGCGCGCGCGGATGGGGCTGGGCCGATGTCAAATCCGTTTTCGAGCGCCTGGAAACCAAGGTCGGACCAGGGGGGGAAACAACGGGCACCGGATCGATCCACGTCCAGGACACATCCGCCCAGATCCACCGGCTGAACCGGCACTTTTTCGCCGCGCTGGAAGAAACCGGCCTGCCGAGGTCGGACGACATCAACGGTGCGGCTCCGGAAGGCGGAGGTGTCTATCATATCAACACGCGCAACGGTGAACGCTGCTCGTCCGCGCATGCGTTCTTGCGGCCTGTGCTCTCGCGCCCGAACCTTGCCGTGCAGACCGGCGCCCCGGTGAGCCGCATCCTCCTTGAGGATAAAACCGCGTCCGGCGTTGTTCTTGCGAGCGGCGAGCAGGTCGCAGCGCGACGCGAAGTCATTCTCTGTGCCGGTGCCATCGGGTCCCCGCAGCTGTTGCAGGTCTCCGGCATCGGCCCCGGCCGGCTGCTCCAGTCGCTCCAGATCCCCGTGATCTGTGCAAATGACAATGTCGGTGCCAATCTTCAGGATCATCTGACGGCCACCTACACATTCCGGGCCAGGGAAAGCACGCTGAACTCCGTCCTGCGGCCGCTCGCCGGCCAGGCGCGCGCTGCCCTGCAATACGCGCTCACCCGGCGCGGGCCTCTCGCCCTGTCGGTCAACCAGTGTGGCGGGTTCCTGAGATCCAGCCCGGAACTGCAGCGGCCGGACCAGCAACTCTATTTCAACCCGATCAGCTATCGCATGGCCCAGGGCGGCGAGCGGGCCAGGCTGGCGCTCGACCCGTTCGACGGGTTCATCATCTGTGCCCAGCCGACCCGCCCCACAAGCCGTGGGCGCATCGACATTACCAGCGCCGATGCGGCCATTGCACCGCGCATTCAGCCGAATTCGCTCAGCACGGACGAAGACCGGAGAGCGGTGGTCGCCGGCGGCCGGCTCTGCCAGAAAATCATGGGCAGCCGGTCGATGCGGAACGTCGTTGAAACATCGCTCGAGCCGTGTCTGGAAACCCTTGACGACGATGCCCTGCTTGCCGATTTCCGGGATCGGGCGAGCACGGTCTATCACCCGGTGTCAACCTGCATGATGGGTGAGAACCCGGACACCGCCGTTATTGACAGCCGCCTGAGCGTACACGGTGTAGACCGACTGCGCGTCGTTGACGCTTCCGCCTTTCCCAACATCACATCTGGCAATACAAATGCCCCGACGATGATGCTCGCCCTGAAAGGGGCGGACCTGATCCTGCAAGACCTGAAAAGAGCCGCGACATGACAGCCAAGACCATCGCCCAGGACTACCTGAAGACCGGCAGCTTTCCTTCCCTGCCCGACGGCCACTTCATCGACGGCAGGACGACAGCGCCGTCGCCCCGGAAAATGGAAAGCTTCGATCCAGGAAGAGCCGAGGCATTCGCGGAGTTTTCGCTCGGCGAAACCTCCGACATGGAGCGGGCGATCGCGTCGGCGGAAAAGGCGGCGGCCCACTGGCGCCACGTCTCTCCGGGAAAGCGGTGCACGATCCTGAACAACGTCGCCCGCCTTTTCCGCGACAACGCCGACCGCCTCTCCGTCATCGAGGTTGTCGACAGCGGCAAGACCCTTGCCGAAGCGGAGGGCGATGTTCAGTCTTCCGCGCGGCTGTTCGAATATTACGCCGGTGCCGCCGACAAGCTTGACGGCCGGTCCGTCAATCTCGGGCCGGGCCATACCGCGTTCACGGTGCGCGAGCCGGTGGGTGTTACCGGGCATATCATTCCCTGGAACTATCCGACCTCGACTTTCGCACGCGGTGTCGCCCCTGCCCTTGCCGCGGGCTGCTCCGTGGTCGCCAAGCCTGCGGAAACCACGCCATTCACGGCGCTGATCATGGCGGAACTGCTCTGCGAGGCCGGTGTTCCGGAGGGCCTTGTCAACGTTGTCACTGGTCTTGGAAGCGATGTCGGCGCGCAACTGGCGCGCGATCCGAGGATCAAGCAGCTGACCTTCACCGGTTCCGTCGCCACAGGCATCAACGTCGCGCAAATGGCCGCGCCCAATGTCACCCGGCTCACGCTGGAGCTGGGCGGCAAATCGCCCCTGATCGCGTTCGAGGACGCCGATCCGGAAAAGGTGGCCGACGGGTCCTACTGGGCGATCTTCTCCAACTCCGGCCAGATCTGTTCTGCCGGCTCGCGCCTGATCCTGCACAAGGCAATCCGCGACGACGTACTGGCGGTCCGGGTCGGATCGCTTTT
>JBCDEN010000713.1:0-2474 GCA_039179715.1 Pseudomonadota bacterium | reverse complement strand
TCTGATGCGGGTTCCGCGCCGGATAGGCGTGGTTGGTCAGGAGTTCGACCAGTTCCTGCTCGCAAAAACGACCCTCGTCCACAATCTTGAAATTGTCGAACAGGACACCTTCTTCATCCACATTGGTCGCGCGCGGGGTCATGGAACCGGGCGCCGAACCACCGACATCCGCATGGTGACCGCGCGAGGCGGACCAGAACAGGATCTCTTTGCCGTCATCGTCAAAAACCGGAGACCCCACCGTGATGTCGGGCAGATGCGTGCCGCCATTATAGGGAGCGTTCAGCGCAAACACATCGCCGGGTTTGATCTTGCCCGTGTTCAGCTTGATGATCGTCTCCACCGATCGGTCCATGGAGCCGAGATGCACCGGCATGTGCGGGGCGTTTGCAACCAGGGCGCCATCTGCGTTGAAGACAGCGCAGGAGAAATCCAGCCGTTCCTTGATGTTGACGGAATAGGCGGTGTTTTGCAGCGTGACGCCCATCTGCTCGGCAATGGACATGAACAGGTTGTTGAACACTTCCAGCATTACCGGGTCCGCGTGGGTGCCGACGGCGCTTGCCCTCTTGAGCGGAACCACCCGCTTCAGGATGACATGATCCTTGGAATTGACTTCCGCCTGCCAGCCGTCCTCGACCGCGATCGTGGCGTGCGGTTCTATGATCACGGCCGGACCTGCAACCGTGGTCCCGGGCCTCAAGGCTTCGCGCTTGTAGATGCCCGCATCATGCCATGTGCCTTCAGAGTAAAGGCGTGTTGTTTCAGCAGCTTCAGGGCTTTGGAATAAGAGGCTGAGGTCCGGTTCGACAAGGCCGGCGCCTCCACCCGCCGTTTCAACCTCGAGCGCTTCGACAACGATCGGCTTGTTGTCATAGGCAAAGCCGAACTGCTTCTTGTGAGCCTCTTCAAACGCGGCGCGCATTTCCGCATTGCCGCCCAGCAGGACCGGCAGCGGGGTGTCCGTGCCGTCGTAACGCAAATGGGCCGTTGCCGTGGAGCGGCGGGCTTCAGCCGGGACTGCCTGCCGCTCAAGCTCGGCTTCGGTCTGGCGCGCCAATTCGTCCCTGAGCGCGGACAGCTCCGGCAGAAGATCCTCCGTCAATGTCTTGACGACCGCTTTCTGCCGGTCGGCGCGAATGTCGGCGAGACCCATGCCGTAGGCAGAAAGAATTCCGGAGAAAGGGTGCAGGATGACGGTGGTCATGCCGAGGCTGTCGGCAACCCGGCATCCCGTCTGTCCTCCGGCTCCGCCGAAACAGGTGAGGGCGTATTCGGTCACGTCATAGCCGCGCTGAACCGAGATCTTCTTAATCGCGTTCGCCATGTTCTCGACCGCGATCTTTAGAAAGCCATCGGCGACCTCTTCCGCCGTGCGGTCGTCGCCGATTTCGGCGGCCAGCGCTTCAAACTTTGTCCTGACCGTATCCCCATCAAGAGGCTGATCCTGGTTGGGGCCGAAAATCTTCGGGAAGAACGCAGGTGCGAGTTTCCCGGTCATGAGATTGGCATCGGTGACTGTAAGCGGCCCGCCGCGCCGGTAGCAGGCTGGTCCCGGGTTGGCACCTGCCGAATCCGGGCCAACCTGAAAACGCCCGTCGGTATAGTGGAGAATGGAGCCGCCCCCGGCTGCCACCGTGTGGATCATCATCATCGGCGCGCGCATGCGCACGCCGGCCACTTCGGTCTCAAAAGCGCGCTCGTAGTCGCCCTCGAAATGGCAGACATCGGTGGAAGTGCCGCCCATGTCGAAGCCGATGATCTTGTCATATCCGGCCATACGCGAAGTCTCGACCGCACCGACGACACCGCCGGCCGGTCCGGACAGAATGGCGTCTTTGCCCTGGAAAAGGTCGGCAGCGGTTAGTCCACCGGAGGACTGCATGAACATGAGGCGCGGCCCTTCGCCGAGTTCCGCCTGAACCTGATCCACATAGCGGCGCAGGATTGGTGAAAGATAGGCGTCGACGATCGTGGTGTCGCCGCGTCCCACCAGCTTCATCAGCGGCGAAACCTCATGGGAAACCGATATCTGCGGGAAGCCGATGTCCTCGGCGACCTTCCTGAGCGTTTTCTCGTGCGCAGGGAACGCGTAGGCATGCATCAGGACGATCGCTATGGAGCGTATGCCGGCGTCCCAGGTTGCCTGCATTTCGGCGTGGGCCTGCGCTTCATCGAGTGCGATCTCCAGCGTGCCGTCAGCGTGCACGCGCTCGGTGATTTCATGGACTCGTTCGTACAGCAGTTCCGGTTTTATGATTTCCTTGGCAAAGATATTGGGGCGGGCTTGGTAGCCGATCTCCAGGGCATCGCGAAAGCCGGCAGTGATGAATAGCGCCGTGCGTTCCCCCTTGCGCTCCAGAAGGGCATTGGTCGCCACCGTAGTACCCATCTTGACGGCCGCGACCTTCTCGGACGGTATGGGCGCGCCCTTTTCAACACCGAGCAGTTCGCGGATACCCTGGATCGCGGCG
>JBCDEN010000601.1:0-3127 GCA_039179715.1 Pseudomonadota bacterium | reverse complement strand
GTTCAGGGCAAGGTGGCGGACATGTATGTCACGATGAATGCGACCAAGTCCTATGTCTATGCAGTTGCAAAGGCCTGTGACCGTGCAGAAACGACGCGGGAAGATGCGGCAGGCGCTATTCTTTACGCTGCGGAAAACGCGACCAAGATCGCTCTTGATGCGATTCAGCTATTGGGCGGCAACGGCTACATCAACGAATATCCGACCGGCCGCCTGTTGCGCGATGCCAAGCTATACGAAATCGGTGCGGGAACATCGGAAATCAGGCGCATGCTGATCGGACGGGAAATCTTCAACAAGACGGCATGAGAGGCACCTCGACAAGGCCTTTCAACCGTTGCAAGAATGCGCGTCAGAGACGTCAACTCGCTGATTGTCCGAGAAGGTGAAACGGCCGTGAAGCAGACCATCCTCGCCGATCGTTTTGATGCAAAATCGCCTGCCGGTGCCGACATCCGTTTCCTGATGGATGGCCCGACCGGGAACATGATCCATTCCACCGTTCCCGCTGGACAGATCAACCGGGCAACGCGGCATAAGAGCGTTGGCGAATTCTGGTACGTTCTTGATGGGCGGGGGCAGATCTGGCGCTCGGACGGCGAAAACGAAAACACAGTGGACCTTTTTCCGGGCGTTTCAATCGACATACCCGTTGGAACGGCGTTTCAGTACCGGAGCGATGGGACCACGCCCCTGACCTTCATCTGCATCTCCATGCCTCCCTGGCCTGGCGATGATGAAGCGGAATATGTCGACGGGATCTGGGTGGCGACTGTCTGAGTTCCGGGTTTTCCTATCGTTGTCAGCAATCCCGGAGCCGCGTCCGTGCGTAGTGATGTTGGACAAACAAGCAGGATTTTGAATGGCCCCCAAGATAGCAGTCATCGTCGGTCATACCGGCGGGATCGGGTCGGCAGTTGCGGAAGCGGTCAGAGCCTCCGGTCGTTATGATGAGACTGTCGGCCTTGGCCGCCGGTCCGAACCGCCGCTGGATCTTCTCGACGAGATGACGATCAAGGCATGTGCGGATTATCTGAAGTCCATCGAGGGCGAGGTGAGGCTGGTGTTCGATGCAAGCGGTGCATTGACGCTGGACGGGTCGAGGCCGGAAAAGAGCCTGCGGGAGATCGATCCGACCCATCTTGCCCGGTCTTACGCCGTCAACGCCATCGGACCGGCTTTGCTCATGAAGCACTTCCTGCCGCTTTTTCCAAGAGAAGGCAGAAGCGTGTTTGCGACCCTGTCCGCGCGTGTCGGTTCCATCGGCGACAACAGGCTCGGCGGCTGGTATGCCTATCGCGCGGCCAAGGCGGCTCTCAACCAGATCGTGAGAAGCGCAGCGGTCGAACTTTCGAGGCGAAACCCCGAGGCGATTGCCGTTGCGCTTCATCCGGGAACTGTCAGAACGCCACTGACGGAAAAATTTGCGAAGAGCGGGCTGGATGTGCAGGAACCGGATGTGGCAGCGCAGCGTTTGCTGGACGTTGTCGAAGGCCTCTCGCCCCACGAAACCGGTTGTTTTTTCGACCACCTTGGAAAACCGATTGTCTGGTAGTCCGGTTTTTGTTGAACAACCAGCAAATTCTGCCAGAAATGGTTACCCGCGACGAAATCCAAAAACCATATTCAGGCCGACATCATGACCGATCCGTTTTTCCACCCGGTATCAGGGTTCGATTTGCCACGCTTCGCCGGCGTTCCGACCTTTATGCGGTTGCCGCACGTAGCGCTCGATGATGAAAAGATAACGGATGTTCAAATCGGCCTCATCGGAGCGCCTTGGGACGGTGGGACCACCAACCGGCCGGGACCCCGGCACGGACCAAGGCAGCTGCGGGACATGTCGACGATGATCCGGGCCCAGAACGGGGCGACCGGAGTCCGTCCCTTCGAGCTTACAAACTGTGCCGACCTGGGGGATGTCGGGCCGAACCCGGCGAGTGTCGATGACAGCCTTACACGCATGACGGCGTTTTACGACAGGGTGCGCGAAAAAGGTATCCGGCCCCTGACTGCCGGGGGAGATCATCTGTGCTCGCTGCCGATCCTGCGCGCGCTTGCGAAGGAAAAGCCTTTGGGAATGATCCATTTCGACAGTCATACGGATCTGTTCAAAAGCTACTTTGGCGGCATGCAATACACCCATGGCACGCCCTTCAGGCGCGCTGTTGAAGAAGGACTTCTGGACCCGAAAAGGGTCATCCAGATCGGCATTCGCGGCACCGCCTATGACAGCGAAGACAGGGATTTTGCCGACAGCGTCGGGATCCGCGTCATTGCCATTGAAGAGTTCCACGCGCGCGGACCGGATGATGTCATGGTCGAAGCCCGAGAGATCGCGGGATCGGATGACACCTATGTCTCCTATGACATCGACTTCGTCGACCCGGCGTTCGCACCCGGGACCGGAACGCCCGAGGTTGGCGGGCCGAATTCGTTCCAGTCGCTGCAGGTTGCCCGGCTTCTGGAGGGGGTGAACATTGTCGGTGCGGATCTCGTGGAGGTTTCGCCGCCGTTCGACCAGGCAGGGGCGACGGCTTTTCTGGGTGTGTCGATCATGTTTGAGATTCTCTGCAACATGGCGTTGGCGGCGAAATCTTGAGAAATGATTCAGAGGCATGATGTCCGGGCATGGTCCTCCTGAGATCGGTCTAGCGTCCCGGGCGATGCCACCTGCGTACGGATGGAAGTCATGACCGGTGAAACCGACCTGAAAACCCTGATCGCACAAATGCGTCCCATGCTTGATCCGGAGCCTTATGTGTTCTGCACATTTGCAAACCGGACTTTTCAGGACCTCGTCGAGTATGAAGCCATCGGTCTATTCGCCGAAACCGAAGGCACAACGGCGATCCTGCCTGTCGAACGGGCCAGGGAACTGGGGCTTGCAGATGCCGAATGGTTCCGAAGGATCACCTTGACCGTGCATTCTTCGCTGGAGGCGGTCGGGCTGACGGCGGCCATCGCGGAGGCCCTGACCAGGGAGGGCATTTCCGCCAATGTGGTCGCAGCCTATTTTCACGACCATGTTTTCGTGCCGGCCGACAGGGCCGATGAGGCCATGGAAGCCCTGCGAAAGCTGGCGCGAAGCGGGTCCTGAAGCCTGCGCATGGATCGGGTTGTGAAC
>JBCDEN010000589.1:0-3194 GCA_039179715.1 Pseudomonadota bacterium | reverse complement strand
GTCGATCACCTGTCCGTCTGTGTCACCGGCCACGAGGCGCTCGCGCACGAGAACACGCAGATCCTTGGCGATCGGAGCATCGCTGTCGTCGATCGACTGGTTCTGACACACCATGCAGCGCACTGCCGCCGACAAGGCTCTGGCCCGTTCTTCAAGAACCGGGTCATCCAGCACTTCATCGGGAGCAACGGCGTGCGCCGGAACGCTCAACAGGGGCAGCAACAGCAGCAGGCTGGCAAGAAACGTGCGCATGCTCATGTCCCTACTCGGCTGGAGCCGGCTGCGCCACCTTGCGCTTTGCCGCAGGCTTCGGAGCGCCGATCCGCAACCTGCGGTCGGCCATGGAAAACACCGCGCCAATCGACATGATCACGCAGCCGATCCAGATCAGCGTGATCAGCGGCTTGAAATAAACCCGAACGTCAACGGCCCCGTCCCCCCGGCTTTCGCCTAGCGAAAGATAGAGCTGGGAGAAGCCGATCGTGTGGATACCGGCTTCCGTCGTCGGCATCTGCCGCGCCGTATAGACCCTCTTGGAGGGTTCCATGTCCGTGACGAACGCTCCGCCCTGGCGCACAGTGAAATGGCCGACCTCTTCGGTGAAGTTGGGTCCTTGCCTGGGCACAGCGCCATCGAACGTCACGCTGTAACCATTGACCTCGACCGTATCGCCCGGACGCATCGTTTCGATCCGCTCTTCCTGAAAGGCCGATGCCGTGACAATTCCGAGCACCGTGACGCCGACACCGAAATGAGCAAGCGCGGTTCCCCAGGCAGATCCCGGCAGGCCCATGAGGCGCGACATTGCGCGTTTCGCGCCGATGTCGAAGAACTTCACGCGCGTGACGATTTCCGAAACCGCCCCGGCCATGACCCAGACCGCCAGTCCGACCCCGAGAGGTGCCAGAACCTTTTCCATGCCCCAGAGCCAGAAGGTCACCAGCGTGAGCAAAAGCGCCAGGCCAAATGCCACGTAAAGCCGCTGGCAAGCGGCGTGGAGATCACCGCGTTTCCAGGACAGGATCGGTCCGAAGGGGATCGCCATCAGCAGTGGGATCATCAGGGGGCCGAAGGTCAGATTGAAGAACGGTTCGCCGACCGAGATCTTCTCGCCCGTTACGGCATCCAGAGCCAGCGGATAGAGCGTTCCGACGAAGACCGCGGTGCACGCCGCCGTCAGGAACAGGTTATTGAGCACCAACCCGCCTTCGCGGCTGATCGGGGCAAACAGCCCACCCTGCTTGAGCATCGGCGCGCGCCAGGCATAAAGTGCCAGAGAACCGCCGATGAAGAAACACAGAAGGCCGAGAATGAACACGCCGCGCGCCGGGTCCGTTGCAAAGGCGTGGACCGATGTAAGCACACCGGAGCGCACCAGGAACGTGCCCAGCAACGAAAGCGAAAAGGTGAAAATCGCAAGCAGCACGGTCCAGACCTTCAGCGCCTCGCGCTTTTCCATCACGATCGCCGAATGAAGCAATGCCGTCCCGGCAAGCCAGGGCATGAAACTTGCGTTTTCAACCGGGTCCCAGAACCACCAGCCGCCCCAGCCGAGCTCGTAATAGGCCCAGTAGGATCCCATGGCTATACCAAGTGTCAGAAAGCACCAGGCCAGCAGGGTCCAGGGACGCACCCAGCGTGCCCAGGCCGCGTCGGTCCTGCCGAGGATCAGCGCGGCCACCGCGAAGGAGAAGGTGATCGAGAACCCGACATAGCCGACATAAAGAAGCGGCGGA
Organism: Pseudomonadota bacterium; assembly: GCA_039179715.1. GTDB lineage: Bacteria > Pseudomonadota > Alphaproteobacteria > Rhizobiales > Stappiaceae > Roseibium. The sequence goes on along the minus strand of JBCDEN010000589.1, from coordinate 1,458 downwards.
TGGATTGCCAGGCCTATGTCCTGGAGGATCGGGTTGAGATCCGCGCCTTCCAGAGGCGGGTTGGGCACGCGTGCGAAGGGATTGGACGTTGCCAGAAGGAAGAGAATGAAACCGCCTGTCACCCAGGCCTGAACAGCCAGTGTCGCCGCTTTCAGGTCCTGAGGCAGGTTGCCGCCGAACACGCCGACAAGCGCGCCGAAGAACACCAGAATGAGCACCCAGAGCAGCATCGAGCCCTCGTGGTTGCCCCAAACGCCGGTGAACTTGTAGAGAAGCGGTTTTGCCGAATGGGAATTCTGCACGACGTTCAGCACCGAAAAATCGGACGCCAGATACGCGATCGTCAGTGCGACGAAGGAGATCAGGATCAGCATGAAAAGCGTGACCGATATCGGCGGCGCGACGGCCATGAGCCTGCCGTCTCCCGACAATGCACCCCACAATGGCAAAACGCACTGAACGAGTGTCAGCGCAAAAGCCAATACAAGCGCATAGTGTCCCAGCTCAACGATCATATTCGCGTCCCGTTTCCCTCTCAGACCCCGGTTTCCTAGTCGGCCTCGCCGTCTCCGTTTTTCCAGTGCCCCTGTTCCTTGAGCGCTTCGGCGACTTCCTTGGGCATGTAGTTCTCGTCGTGTTTGGCCAGAACGCTGTCAGCGACGAATATGCCATCCGTACCGACAATTCCTTCCGTCACCACGCCCTGCCCCTCGCGAAACAGGTCCGGTAGTATTCCTTTATAGGTAACGGCAACGACGTTCGCCATGTCGGTCACGCGAAAACGCACCACGGCATTGTCCGAACGCACCACCGAACCTTCCTCGACCAGACCGCCAAGTCGGATGCGTTGCCCCGCCGGGATCTGCTTTTCGGTGATATCTGTCGGGCTCTGGAAGAAAACGATCTGGTCGTTGAGCGCAAAAAGGATCAAGCCGAGCGCGACAGCGAGCACGGCTCCCGCCGATCCGATCAAGGTCAGTCTTCTCTGCTTGCGTGTCATCTCTTTGCGTCCACTCATACGCCGGCGCAGACCCTTGTCCACGCGGCATTCCTCTCCCTCAGGACCCGCTTAACCCGAGTGCATTTGCCGTGTCATTGATCAGTGACAAATCTTCCGGCTTTCCTGCATATGCGGCTTCTGCAGCCGCGAGCGCTTCCTGCGCCTTTTGTTGCTCGCCCAGAACCACATAGGCGCGGATCAGGCGGCTCCACTCTCCCGCGCTGCCGCCTTCTTCTGCCAGTCTTTCGGCAAGTCCCGAGACCATGCCGCCGATCATCTCCTGTCTGTCCTCGGAGGACATGTCCTGCGACGCGGCCACGTCTTCCGCAGTCGGCCCGCGCAAGGGACCCGCCGCGGACGGTTCTCCAAGGATTGTCAGCTGCTGCCGCGCGGCTGCGACCCACGGCGCCGTTTCATCGGCGCCCTCCAGCAGCGCGTTCCACGCCTCAATGGCCGCG
>JBCDEN010000823.1:0-1825 GCA_039179715.1 Pseudomonadota bacterium | reverse complement strand
GAACTCCAGTTCGACTTCGGTCAGAAACTCGTTGCTTTTACGCTTTCTCATTACAGCCCTGTGCCGATTGAGGATTGGATGTGGCTCGGGCCATGCGCCAAAAGATCTTTGAGATGATTTGATTGCATGCCCCTGGGCCTATTCATGCACGATTGCTTCGAAATTACTACGGCTTTGGTCGTTTTCGGCCGGTATCTTCTGTTTGCAGCGACCGTTCACGGGCACGGATCGTTGTGCCTCACACCTTCCAGAAACAGAACGCCCCCCAGCCGATGCTCAGCGCGAGCGGCCACCACAGCGGATTGCCCATCAGCCCGAGCCAGGCAAGGAAGATATAGGCCGTGCCGAGCAGGGTGATGAACAGACGGTCTCCGCGCGTTGTTGTCAGGCCCAGCACGCCACGGCGGGCAGCGCCGCCGGGATACCGGATTTCGAGTACGGTCAACAGACCGATTGCGGAGAAAATGCCGACGAAAAGCAGCGCCGTCGGCCATGTCCACGCCATCCAGCCGAGCATCAGACCCTCCCCAGGGCAAAGCCCTTGGCTATGTAGTTGCGAACAAAGTAGATGACGATGGCGCCGGGAATGATAGTCAGGGTCCCGGCGGCCGCCAGCAGCCCGAGTTCATAGCCCGCGGAGGAAGCGGTCCGGGTCATGACGGCGGCAATGGGTTTCGCCTCGACGGCAGTCAGCGTCTTGGACAGCAGCATTTCCACCCACGAGAACATGAAGCAGAAGAAGGCGGCCACACCGACGCCCGACTTGATGGCGGGCAGGAAGATGGTCACGAAGAACCGCGGGAACGAATAGCCGTCCACATAGGCGGTCTCGTCCAGTTCCTTCGGCACCCCGCTCATGAAACCTTCCAGGATCCACACGGCGAGCGGGATGTTGAACAGGCAGTGTGCGAGCGCGACGGCAAGGTGCGTGTCGAACAGTCCCACCGCTGAATAAAGCTGGAAGAACGGCAGCGCGAACACGGCAGCAGGCGCCATTCTGTTGGTCAGCAGCCAGAAGAACAACTGCTTGTCGCCGACGAATGAATACCTGGAAAAGGCATAGGCCGCCGGCAGCGCAACCATGACCGAGATCACGGTGTTCATGGTCACGTAGATGATCGAGTTGATGTAGCCCCAGTACCAGGTCGGGTCGGTGAGGATCTCGATATAGTTCTCGAACGTCCAGGTTTGCGGGAACAGGGAGAACCCGGCAAGGATCTCGTTCGTTGTCTTGAAACTCATCGCGACGAGCCAGTAGATCGGCAGCATCAGGAAGAGGATGTAGAGCGCGGGAACCAGGCTTTTCAGACGCATGACGGCTCTCCTCAGTTCTTGTTATCGTTCAGTGTCATCAGCGTGTAGAACAGCCAGGAGACAAACAGCGTGATGGCAAAGTAGATGAGCGACATGGCGGCTGCCGGTCCGAGGTCGAACTGACCGAGAGCAATCTTCACCAGGTCGATTGAGAGCAACGTGGTGGAATTGCCCGGTCCGCCGCCGGTCAGAACGAACGGCTCGGTGTAGATGTTGAAACTGTCCATGAAGCGCAGCAGGATCGCGATTGTCAGGACCGTCTTCATCTTCGGCAGCTGGATGAATCGGAACACCGCCCAGTTGGACGCACCGTCGATTTCCGCAGCCTGGTAATAGGCATTCGGGATCGACACCAGCCCGGCATAGGCCAGCAGCACCACCAGAGACGTCCAGTGCCAGACATCCATCACGATGATCGTGACCCAGGCGGAAAACGGCTGCTGGGTCATGTCATAGTTGATACCGAGGACGTCGTTCATGAAGTAACCGAGCATTCCGATCTTCGGCAGGG
>JBCDEN010000043.1:0-11975 GCA_039179715.1 Pseudomonadota bacterium | reverse complement strand
TTACCATCGGCGGATCGAAGGCGTAGAGCGTAAAATTGTGCGGAATGCGCCTGATGTTGAACTTGCCGTGTTTCTTGAAGGCTTCGGCGCGTTCGCTGTCGGTTTCCTCAAAGCCCCAGTAAACGAAGCCGTACTGAACCTGGGTTTTTGCGAAGCTGCCATGTGTCTGGGTGGCATCGCCGAACCGTGCCACGTTCAGCCCCAGATATCCGAGACCGCTGGCACCGAGGATGGCAAAGGCGAGGGCGATACGCAGCCAGTGTTTTCTGAAGGACGTGGCCGCCAGGACGCACAGGCACAGTGTGCAGGCAAGATAAAGGCCGATCGCGATATTTGGCCGTGCATGCAGGGTGAGGGCCGCCAGCAATGCGCACGGAATTGCCGTGCGCCAGAACGGCCAGTTGCCGAAGCCCACATGGGTCCAGATCAGCACGAAGGCGCCGGTCGCCGCATAGGCGAGCGCAATCGGCTCGTGGTAGAAGGATGTGTTTGCCGCCAGCAGGAAACCGGGACTGCTGAACCAGATGGCAATGCCGAGCAGCCGGCTCAGCGACAATCCGCGGCTTCCGAGCTGTCCGAGATCCTTTGCACACACCTTGAGAAACGCCGCGTGATAGCAGAGCGTACCAAGACAGGCCCAGGCCCAGATGGAGAGCTGGGCAAGGCCGACGCTTTGAAACGGCCAGAACCAGCCGAGCAGGAACCGCGTCAGAAGCGGGCCGACACCGTGGTAGAGATAAGCCGTGCCATCGGCGGTGTAGTGTCCTTCGATCTGGACAACACGTGCAGGCAAATCGAGATGGCCGGACAGGATCGCCAGATAGTATTCGTCGTAGATGTTCTGACCGAGGGGAAAGGCGTCCGGCCCTTGCAGCATTCCACTGGCCAGAATGCCGTAAAACACCATGCCGATGGCAACAAGATCTATCGCCCGGAAAAGCGTAACGTTTTCGACCGGATTTGCCGCGGAACTAGATTGTGTCATGCGACTGACCAACAATGCGAAGCGGTTCGTTCACATCCGACGGCTTTTCGGCGGCAGGCTGCTGCTCAAGACGGCGCACGCGTTCAAGAACGGCCTCGGTCAAGCGCCGGTTGGTTGCCAGTGCATCGCTCAAGAACGCGATCACGACCGTAATGTAACCCGCCAGCAAAAACATGCTGCCGAGGACGAGCGACTGCAGCCGTCCCTCGCCATCGCCAATCGAATAGAAGTAGAGGAACCGCAAGACCGGCAGCAAGCCGACGGTGATCATGACCACGCCGGCCCACAGGAACGCGTTCAAGGAGCGGTACATGAAGTAGCTGCGCAGGATGGTCACGATCTGCTTCTTCATGAAACGGAATGTGGATCCCGCGAGCCTTGACGGCCGCGTCGTCGGGTTCGTCTCCACGGGAACCGACAGAACCGTCAGGCCATGCTGTCCTGCGTGAATGAGCGTTTCGGTGGTGTAGCTGAATCGTGTCATCACGTTGATGGAAAAGGCCGCTTCGCGCGTATAGGCGCGAAAGCCCGACACCGCATCGCCCACGTCAACACCGGACAGGTTGCGCACGACGCGCGTTCCGAGTTTCTGCAGCTGGCGTTTCAGCCAGGAAAATTCCGGATTGTCACCGGGCTTGCGATCGCCGACCACGATGTCGGCCTGTTTTTCAAGGATCGGTTTGACAAGGTCCGGTATGCTGCCACCGGAATACTGATTGTCGCCATCGGTGTTGACGATGATATCGGCTCCCAGGGCAAGCGCGGATTCGATTCCCTTCTGAAAACTTCTGGCAAGTCCCTTGTTGCGCCCGTTCTGAACAATGTGGTCGACGCCGCACAAACGTGCGATTTCAACGGTCCGGTCGGTCGACCCGTCATCGATGATCTGGATTTCAACCTTGCTGATCCCCGGTATCGATCTCGGGATACAGGCAACGACCAGGGCCAGTGTGGCTTCTTCGTTGTAGCAGGGGATTTGGACGATCAGTTTCATGGAAAACGCAAGACTTCAGACTGGTTTACGTTTGTTACACCGTTGACCAGGTTGTAAGCTTGAGAGGCGGAAGCTTTTTCAAAACAGGCTCCCGTTTCCGCAATAAATGTCCTGACCTTTTCATCTGTAAAAGTACGACTTACACTTTAAAAAAATGATAATCCTCGGGTGTTTTGGCGAGGACGATGGTGTCAGGTTTCGATGAAATCCGGCGGTGCGGGCGCGGTTCCCGCACGGAAAGCGTGAGAGGTTTTCGGCAATGAAATCGCATCAACAACAATGGCTTCTGGACATTCTTGAAGGGTTGCCGTCTGTCGCGTTTTTGCTCGTCTGGCGCCAAACCGGGGATCTGGAGCTTGCCGGCTGGTGCGGGGCTGCGCTCGCGCTGATCTCGTTTGTCTTGTTTTTCGCGGCCAAGTCAAAGATGAACCCGGTGCTTTTGGGCGTAAACCTGCATCTTTTCCTGGCGACACCCCTGATCGTCGGCACTTTCCGCCTGGGCTTCACCGATCTGGGGGCCTTCCTTGCCGCTTACGCCCACAGTGCCGTTTTGCTGAGCGTTTTCGTGGCGGGCCTCTGGCTGACCGTCTTCACCAGTCGTGGGTTCATCGGATCTGCCGATATGCCGGTAAACCACATGAGGCTCTATTCGCTGGTGATGCTGGCGGTTTGTGCGTCCGGGATGATCTGGGCCTTGTCGATGCCTGAGAGCAGCCTGGTGCCCGTCATCGTCACGCTCACGGCCCTGATCGGCGGACGCCGGTTCCTGCTGGCGCGCCAGGCGGACAATTCGGGCGCCTCGGCCATCGCGCTGCCCGCCGTTTTGCCGGATGGGGAAATGTCTCACAGCGGGATTGAGGCCTGAAGACAAGCCCGCCGGTGCGGTTGTGTGCCTGCCCAGATTTTGACGCGATGCGGTTGCATATCTCGCGCGTTCCCGCCCGACATAACGTCAACGCGGGACTGCTCTTGATATGGAGATGATCATAATGCGCTTTTTAGGCACGGCGCTCGCCGCGGCTGTCCTGACCGTGACCGCATCCGCACAGGCGTCCGAGAACACGCCGAAAGTCGAAATCGGAACCTTGAGCTGCCTCGTTGAAGGCGAGCACAGTTTCATCGTCGGATCTTCTGCGAAGCTCGGCTGCAGCTTCAAGCCGGTCGATGGCGGAGCCGTGGAATACTACCGGGGCGATGTGAGGGACTATGGCCTCGACATCGGCAAGACCAAGGAGGCGACGCTTGTCTGGGGCGTGCTTGCACCTTCAGCCAACCGCAAACCGGGTCTTCTGGCGGGAACCTATGGAGGGCTCACGGCCGGTGCGAGCCTCGGCGCCGGGATCAAGGCCAATGCATTGCTCGGCGGGTTTGACCGTTCCATCGCCCTCAATCCGTTCAGCCTTGAAAGCCAGACGGGAACCAATCTGACGCTCGGCGTCAGCAAACTGACGCTGGAACAGATCAACTGATTTAGCTGGTCCCAAGCGAGTGGCGGGCCGCCATCTAAGGACCGGGCGCTTATCCGTCCGGTCCTACTTCTTCTGAATTTCGCAGGGCGCACCCGCACCTGCGCAGGGGTTCGCGAAATTCTCGCGCTTGGCATTGAGGCGGTTGATCTGCTCGGCCCGGTTCAGCCGGTTCGCCTGGTCGATCTGCGTTCGGGTCGAGAAGTTGTTTTTCTGATTGTTGAGGTTCTGGTTGAGCATCTGCTCGGCCGACGGCGGGGCTCCTGCGTTCGGTAGGCCACGGAGTTGAACATTCTGCGCAGCCAGCGGCTGGATGCAGAAGCAACAAAGGGAAGCCAGCAAGAGGCTTTTGGCAACGCGCATCAAGAAAACCTTCGAATTTTGCTGTCATCCCGCCCGCGGGACGACCCTAACATCTGCCCACAGGGTAGCGCTTCCTCGGGCCTTTGGGAACGGTCCATTCGGCTATCGCCCCTCAGGAGGCTGGGTGCGCCTCCGGTTTCGGCGAAAAAAAGGGCAAGATCTTGTTTTTGGGCCGTGTTTCTGTCTGGCCGGCGGAATTGCTGCGCTGCGGCGTATTATTCCCTTGCCTTGAGCCCTCTTTCGGCGCGACGATATCACCTCGCCCCTGATCGAGTTCCCGATTTGCAGGGCCAAGAGCCAGGCAGCCGGAACGGGTAAAGATCCATGAGGGGTGCGACGCGGCAGGCCCGCGTCTCTCGTCGGCCATGCCGCGTTGTTACGGGGATATCCTCGAACACACGGGAGGCCCATTATGGCAAACACGATAAACGGAAAAGGATCAGCTGCCGGCAGTACGCCGCGCTGCATCGCCCTCGTCGGTCCATTCGGCAGCGGGAAGACCAGTCTCTTGGAGGCGTTGCTTGCACGAACGGACAAGCTTCAACGGCAGGGGACGGTGAGCGACGGAAACACCGTCGGCGACGCCTCGCCGGAGGCGCGCGCGCATGGCATGAGCGTTGAAGTCAACATTGCCGAAACGGACTATCTCGGCGACCGCTTTGTTTTTGTCGACTGCCCCGGATCGGTTGAATTCCTGAGCGAAATGGATGGAGCGTTGAGCGGTGTCGATCTGGCCATCGTTGTCGCGGAGGACGACGAGCGCAAGGTTCCGGCCTTGCAGCTCATCCTGAAAGCTCTTGAAGCCCGCGCCATTCCGCGGGTTTTGTTTTTGAACAAGATCGACAAGAGCAACCGGCGCGTGCGCGACGTCCTGAGCGTGCTGCAACCGGCATCCGCCGTGCCGCTCGTGCTTCGGCAGATCCCGATCTGGGAGGACGGTCAGGCGACCGGCTTCATCGACCTGGCGCTGGAGCGCGCGCATGTCTATCACGAGAAAGAGCCAAGCACGCAGATCGACATGTCCGATGACGACCGCACGCGTGAGCTGGAAGCCAGATTCACGATGCTGGAGCTCTTGGCCGATCACGACGACGATCTCATGGAAGCGCTGCTTGAAGACATCGCCCCGGACCGGGATCTGGTGTTTTCCGATCTCGTGAAGGAAATGCGCGACGGGCTTATCTGTCCGGTGTTTTTCGGGTCCGCGGATCACGGCAATGGAGTCAGCCGCCTTCTCAAGGCCCTTCGTCATGAAGCGCCCGGTGTCGATGTGCTCAAGTACCGGACGACTGACAAGGAGACCGGTTCGCTGCTCCAGGTCATCAAGACCATGCACACCCAGCACGGCGGCAAGCTTTCCATTGCGCGCATGCTGGAGGGTCAGCTCTCGGATGGCGACAGCCTCTTCCGTAACGGCCGCGACGAGGTGAAGGTGTCCGGTCTCTTCACCATCTTCGGACAGCATGCCAGCAAGACGGCGACGGCCGGCAAGGGCGATCTTGTCGCGCTGGGGCGTCTCGACGACGTGGCGACAGGGGATCTCCTGAGCCACGACCAGGGTGACCTGGCGAGCATGGATGCCGGTGAACGGCGCGCTCCGGTCTTGGCAACAGCGGTCGCAGCAGCCCAACGGAAGGACGAGGTGCGCCTGTCGACGGCGCTGGCGAAACTGGTGGAAGAGGATCCTTCGCTTTCGATCAGCCAGAACCAGGCAACGGCGGAAACACTACTGGAAGGACAGGGCGAAATGCATCTCAGGGTCGCCCAGGAGCGGCTTGCAGGGAAATATGGCCTCGATGTTTCGGTGCACACACCGCACGTGCCCTATGCGGAGACCATCCGGGGCAAAACCAAGGTGCGCGGGCGTCACAAGAAACAGTCCGGCGGACACGGGCAGTTCGGAGACGCCGTTCTGGAGATCTCGCCGCTTCCAAGGGGCGAGGGTATTCAGTTCAGCGACACGATCACCGGGGGCGTCGTGCCCAAACAGTACATCCCCTCGGTCAAGGATGGTGTCCTGGACGCGCTGACACGCGGCACATTCGGCTTTCCCGTGGTCGATGTCGCCATTTGCCTGACCGACGGGTCCTATCACTCGGTCGACAGCTCGGATCAGGCGTTCAAGATGGCCGGCATTCTGGCCATCCGCGAGGGGCTGCCGGAGTGCAAGCCTGTGCTGCTTGAACCGATCCACAAGGTTGTCGTTGCCTGTCCGAACGATGCGACGGCACGGGTCAATGCCATTGTCTCGGCACGGCGCGGCCAGCTTCTGGGCTTCGATGCGAGACCCAACTGGCCGGGATGGGACGAGGTGCAGGCGCTGATGCCGGAAGCGGAAATCGGTGACCTGATCGTTGAATTGAGATCCGCCACGGCAGGCGTGGCCAGCTATGCGTCCGAGTTCGACCACATGGCCGAACTGGCGGGCAAGGCCGCCGAGCAGGCACTGCAGAAGTCCGGCAAACAGCAGGCGGCCTGAGCCGCCATCCGCTGTCGAACCACACGATCCAGGGAGGGGCCAATGGTCCCTCCTTGTCTTTCATGTTTCGCTATCAGATTTACACTGTCCTATGCAGGGAGAGGCCCTGCTCAATGGGCCGCGTAGACCGCGCGCTCAAACGCGTCGTAGGTCTCCATGAAAGCCGGTTCCACAAAGGGGAGGGACTGGGTCATGATCACGGCGGCCAGATCCTTGCCCGGGTCAATCCAGTAATGGGTATTGCACACGCCCGCCCAGCTTTGCGTTCCGGCAGACCGTTTTCCAGGAACATCCGAAGTGTGCAGCGCCGCGATCATGCTGTGAGACGTGTCATCCGGGAGAACGACATCGGCGGTTATGGGCGAACAGGAAACCATCGTCTGAAACGTCAGGCCATTCATCTGGTCGCCAAGCATCGTCTCCAACCCGCTCGCCGACAAGATGCGATTTCCATCCAGCTGTCCCCCGTTCAGGATCATGCGCAGGAACCGCATGTAATCGTTAGGTGTGGAGTAAAGGGCATGCCCCATGCCGTAGACTTCCGGTAATGACGGCGGTGCCAGTTCCATTGGCGCGAATTTGCCGTCCTCACCGCGAATATGGACGTCGGCGAGCCGCTCCTGCAGCCCATCGGGTTCAAACGCGGTGCTGGTCATGCCCAGCGGTTCGAAAATTTCCTCCTGGCAGAAGACGTCGATGCGTCTGCCGTCGGCCGCCTCGACCATCTGGCCCAGCCAATCGGTGCTCGGGCCGTATCCCCAGCGCGTTCCGGGATCAGATGTCAGAGGGTACTGAAGCGAACTCTTGAGGCCGGACAGGATCGTGGGATGGCCGGTCAGTTCCATGTATTTCGGCACGTCCGTGTTCCAGAATTCGTATTCCATCCCGCTTGTGTGCGTCGTAAGATGGCGCAGGGTGGCGCGGGTTTTCGGAGCGCGCAAGATCGGAGTGTCGCCGTCGAACCCCTCCAGCACCTTCAGGTCGTTCCAGCTGTCCATGACGTCGCCGACTGGTGTGTCGAGCGTGAGCTTGCCGCGGTCCACCAGTATGGCCGCTGCGAGACCTCCGACGGCCTTGGTCATGGAGAAAACACGGAAAACGGTATCCGCATCGACCTTCATCGACGCGGTGGCATTGCCGGCCGCGTGCATGGATGTGACACCGTCGGAGTTTGCGGTCATGCCGACCACGAATGGCACTTTCTCTTCCTGAACGGCATTTGTGAGTACGGATTCGATCGACATGTGTTTTCTCCCCGTTATTGTCATTTTCTTCAATATAGCACAATAGAGCCGCAACCGCATTGGTTGCAATTTATCTGGCAATACACCCGTTGTGCATGCCTGCGAGCGACTTGCGGTCGCCGTATCGCCATGGATGTCAGTCCCGAGCCGGACAGTGAACTGCATGGAATGTCTTGACGTGGCTTTCGCAACGGCACGTGTTTTCCTTCACGTTGCTGTTGCTCGCGGTCACTAGGGCGTTATTTGCCTTTGAAGCCCGATTCCGGTTCTTTCATTGGGAAACAGGAGCCACGACATGAACATCTTGAAGAAGCGCAGCTGGGAACTTCCAGAGCGTGAAGCCACACCGGAGCATGTGTTTTTGAACCGCCGCCAGATCCTTGCCGGTCTTGCGGGAAGCGGCGTGCTCCTTGGGTCCGGTCTCGGCGTGCGTCCGGCATTTGCGGAGGAAGATCCGAGTGCGGGGCTCTATCCGGTCGGCCGCAACCCGTCCTTCAAGCTGGATCGTGACCTGACGTCCGAAGACATCGCGTCGCAATACAACAACTTTTATGAGTTCGGGTCGCACAAGCAGATCTGGCCGGCGGCGCAGAAACTGCAAATCCGCCCCTGGACGGTGACGCTGGACGGTCTGGTCGACAACCCGCAGATCGTCGACATCGACACCCTTCTTGCCAAGATGCCGCTCGAAGAACGGCTCTATCGCCATCGCTGCGTGGAAGCCTGGTCGATGGCCGTGCCATGGTCCGGTTTCCCCCTGTCCGAACTGGTGAAGCTGGCCGGTCCGCAATCCGATGCGAAATACCTGCGGTTTGAAACGTTCCTGGACCCCTCCATCGCAAGCGGGCAGAAACAGAGCTGGTATCCGTGGCCCTATGTCGAGGGGCTCACTGTGGAAGAGGCCAACAACGAGCTGGCCTTCATGGCGACCGGGATCTACGGCAAGCCTCTGGCGAAGCAGTTCGGCGCCCCGATCCGGCTGGTAACACCCTGGAAATACGGCTTCAAATGCATCAAATCGGTGGTGCGGATTTCCTTTACCAAGGAAAGGCCTGTCAGTTTCTGGGAAGAAATCCAGCCGAAGGAGTACGGTTTCTGGGCGAACGTCAATCCGGAAGTCCCGCATCGGCGCTGGTCGCAGGCGAGCGAGAAACTGCTGGGAACCGACGAGCGCAGGGACACGCTGCTCTACAACGGTTACGAAGAACAGGTCGCGGGACTTTACAAAAATCTCGGCGGTGAAAGCCTGTTCATGTAAGCCGAAATCACCGCGTATTTGTGCGCTGCAAAATCAGCCGGACAAAAAAAGAGCCGGGTCTTTGAGGACCCGGCAGTTTGTTTTGATTCACTGATAACAGTGGAATCACCTTCCAGAGGGGAACAGCTGGTCCGGGCATCACTGGGAGGAGGTTGTGATCCCCGTCTGACCAACAGTGATGCTTATATGCAGTGCACAAGCTGCATAAACAAGTGGCAGGCGCGCAAATCTGCTATGCATTTTCTGCAATGCTGGGCCGCAAATGCAACTCAAAGCGTGAAAAGTGTTTCTTTACAATTGTTTGTTTAGCCAACTCGCTGCCAATCAGCTTAATTTATTGGGAGTAATCCGATTCAAGTCCCCGATTCACTGGGGCCAGCTCGTGGAAAAAATGCCTGCTGATCAAAAAATGTGCTGCCCAAATTATTATCAAGGCAGTTCAGACTTCACCGCCGGTGGCCGGATCAGTAAACCCACTTCTCGGCGCTGCTGAGGAGGAACTCACGGAACGCCTTGACGCGTGCCGTGTTCTTCAGTTCCGAAGGATAGACAAAATAGGTGTCAAAGGACGGCACCTTGTCTTCCTGTTCGGTAAGAACGGGGACAAGGTTGGTTGCCTGGTCGATGATGTAGTCGGGCAGGATGGCGATGCCGACACCTGATTGAACGGCACGCTTGATGGCCACGAGGTTGTTGACCTTCAGGACCGAGCGCCTGGGCTCGTTTGCCGGCCGGCCGGCCGAATCGAGCCAGTTCATGGAGCGCAGATAGGCCGGCGCCTGTTCACCGAAGGTAATGATGCGGTGATTGTCGATGTCCTCGATCGAAGAGGGAGAGCCAAAACGCTGGATGTATTCCGGTGCCGCGTAGACGTGAAAGTGCACCGTGAACAATTTTCTCTGGATCAGATCCGGCTGCGTGGGCTGGCGCAGCCGAATGGCAACGTCGGCCTCGCGCATTCCAAGGTCCAGTTCGTCGTCGTCGAAGATCAGATGAAGGTCGACCTCGGGATAAAGCTCGACAAAGCTCTTGATGCGGGATGTCAGCCAGGTCGAGCCAAGGCCGACCGTTGTCGTCACGCGCAGGATGCCGGACGGCTTTTCCTTGCTGTCCGTGAGACTGGACTGAACCGCTTCCAGTTTCATCAGCACGTCGCTTGCCGTGCGATAGAGAAGCTCTCCCTGTTCGGTCAGAAGGAGCCCCCGCGCATGGCGGTGAAACAGGGGAACGCCCAGATCCAGTTCCAGCGCGCTGACCTGGCGGCTGACCGCCGACTGGCTCATGTGCAGGGTATCGCCTGCATGCGTGAAGCTGCCGGCCTGAGCGGCTGCATGAAAGATGCGCAGTTTGTCCCAATCCATGCGTGCCCCTCCGCAGGACGTTCAGGCAGCCTTATTCGGCTGCCTGCTGTGTGGATGCCGCCTCATGTTCGGCCAGAAACTTTTCCGCTTCAAGGGCAGCCATGCAGCCCATGCCGGCGGCGGTGACCGCCTGGCGGTAAATATCGTCGGTGACGTCGCCGGCGGCGAAGACGCCGGGGATCGACGTGCGCGTGGAGTCTGGAGCCGTTTCCAGGTAGCCGTTGGGCTTCAGCTCAAGCTGATCCTTGAACAGCTCCACGGACGGTGCGTGGCCGATCGCGATGAACACGCCATCGGTCGCAATTTCCTGAAGACCTCCGGTCTGCGTGTTTTTCAGGCGCACGCCGGTCACAGCCTTCGGTGTGCCGCCGCCCAGGATCTCGTCGACCTGATGGTCCCAGATCACCTCGATCTTCGGGTTCTGGAACAGCCGGTCCTGCAGGATCTTTTCAGCTCTAAGGCTGTCGCGCCGGTGAACGAGCGTAACCTTGGAGGCTAGATTTGACAGGTAAAGCGCCTCTTCGACGGCCGTGTTGCCGCCGCCGACCACGACGACTTCCCGGTTGCGGTAAAAGAAACCGTCACAGGTGGCGCAGGCGGACACACCGGCACCCATATAGTCCTGCTCTGACGAAAGACCGAGCCAGCGCGCCTGCGCGCCTGTCGCGATCACGAGCGTATCGGCGGTGAAAACCGTGCCGCTGTCCGCTTCGAGCCGGAACGGGCGCTGCGACAGGTCGGCCTTGATGATCGTGTCGTAAATGATCTTCGTGCCGACATTTTCGGCCTGTTTCTGCATTTGCTCCATCAACCACGGACCCATGACGGGATCGGCAAATCCCGGATAGTTCTCCACATCCGTGGTGATCGTCAGCTGACCGCCGGGTTGAATGCCCGCAACCATTGTCGGCTCGATCATGGCGCGCGCCGCGTAGATCGCTGCGGTGTAACCGGCCGGGCCGGAGCCGACAATCAGGAGCTTGCTGTGTTCCGTGCTCATGCGACACCTTTTCCTGTCTTCTTGTCTTGTCTGCCGAACGGGTCCAGCGGCTGCTCAAGCCGCTGTCTCGCTCTCGCGCTTCCTGCTGGCGCTGAACGCCGTCCTGATCCGGTCTGCGATCACGGGCGTGGCATCTATCGGCTCGTAGGTAGTTGTTTTTAGCGGGCCTGGGAAGGGGTGAATAACACCCATGCGCTCCAAACGCGTCAAAAAGGCGGTGATTTTGTTGTGACCGCCCGTCGGATGGAAAACGTGAAGCGGTTTTCCCGTCGCGGCGGCCTCGCCAATCATGTTGGTCGAATCGGCGGTTGCCACGATCGCATCCGCTTTCGCCAGAAAATGTCCGAGGGGATTTGGCGCTTCGCCGGTCCAAAAAAGATGCCCACCGGATTTGGCGAGGCTCGACAAACCATATGCCAGCGCCGGCGGTGTGCGTCGCGAGGCGGTGATCATGAAGCTGGCCCCGTCGTCCGACGCCATGGTCCGCAATCCGTTGAGGAGGCGGTTCTGGTCGCTTTCGGAAAACGTATGATGGCGGCTGTCGCCGCCGATCAGAACGGCAACGCGCGGGTGGGCCAGCCTGTCGATGTCTGGGGTCTTGTCAGCGCGCAGTCCGGCAAGCTTTTGGGGAGAGAAGCGGTGGGGCGAGGTGGGCGTTACAAGAACATTGCGTCCCCGCAGCCGGTCATGCTCGGGCACCCAGATGAGATCGGCCGAATCCGGCCCGGTCCGGGGATCCTTCAAAAACACAGTGAAGGTCCGCCCGCGCGAACGCCTTTTGATGCGCCGGAGATAGGCGGCAGCCCGGCGACCGGAGGCAATGGC
>JBCDEN010000679.1:0-2643 GCA_039179715.1 Pseudomonadota bacterium | reverse complement strand
GAAATGGCATGCGAAATGGCGAAATCCCGTCAGGAAGAGTGCGCGGAGCGGGCTTCCTGCCCGGTCAAGCAGGCTGACGCCACGGGGTGAAGCCATTTTCATGTCCTTCGGATTTGACCGGCTTGCTCCTCCTCCGCGTTGCGAAAGGCTTGAAAATGCGCCACATTTCCTGCGCTTCCGCGCCTTGACGAGAAGCAAGCCGCCTCAAACCCTTTCGTCCTCATTTATGAGTCCATCACCTAGAGTTTCAGGCTGCTCCGGCATCTGGTCGAAACCAACGGATCCACGATTGTCTGCGTGCTGCACGATATCAACCAGGCCGCCCAGTACGCCGACAATGTGGTGTTGATGAAAGGCGGTCGGATTGTCGCCGAGGGCAGGACCGGTGAGGTTCTGACGGGCCCGACGATACAGGCCGTTTTCGGCGTCGCTGCGCAGGTTGTCGCGAACCCGATCGATGGCACACCGCTGATGCTGCTGGACAGCAACGGCCGCGGTGTTGCGTCCTGACGTCTGGTCTGCATAACATCAAACCTGCAATCAAAGCGTTTATTTTTTTCAAGAGTTAGAGCCCGGTTCAAAATGCCTGACAATGCCGAAACGAAAGGTGCCAAGGTCAGTTCGATTGGCATTGTCCGGCAATTCGCTGCCTATTACGCCCCTTTCAGGTCCCTTTTTTATCTCGATTTCGGCTGCGCAATCGTCGTCGGCCTGCTGGAACTCGGCTTTCCTCTCGCCGTCAAGATATTCGTCGACAATCTCCTGCCGTCGCAGAACTGGACGCTGATTCTGCTGGCAGCTGCCGGACTGCTTTTGATCTACCTGATCAACACGGCGCTCACGGCCGTGGTTGTCTACTGGGGGCACATGCTCGGCATCAATATCGAGACAAACATGCGGCAAAAGGCGTTCGAGCATCTCCAGAAACTGTCATTCCGCTTTTACGACAACAACAAGACCGGCCATCTGATCACACGAGTGACCAAGGATCTTGAGGAAATCGGAGAGGTTGCCCACCATGGACCGGAGGATCTCTTCATTGCCGTGATGACCTTCGTCGGCGCGATCTTCCTGATGTTTTTCATCAGCACGCCGCTTTCCATCTTCACGCTGACCTTCGTGCCGATCGTGCTCTGGATCGTCAGCCGCTACGGCAGCCGCATGACCCGGAACTGGCGCGCCCTTTACAGCCGCGTCGGCGACTTCAATGTCCGCGTCGAAGAAAATGTCGGCGGTATCCGCCTCGTTCAGGCCTTTGCCAACGAGCATCACGAGCGGGCGCTTTTCGAGAAGGACAATGCAAATTACCGCCAGACTAAACTGGAAGCCTACAAGCTCATGGCGGCCTCCACGTCCCTGAACTACATGAGCATGCGCATGATCCAGCTGGCCATCATGCTCGCCGGCAGCTATTTCGTGATCAACGGATCACTGTCTTATGGCGGTTTCGTCGGGTTCCTGCTGCTTCTGGGTGTCTTCTTCCGGCCTGTTGAAAAGATCACCGCGGTCATCGAGACCTA
Organism: Pseudomonadota bacterium; assembly: GCA_039179715.1. Taxonomy (GTDB): domain Bacteria; phylum Pseudomonadota; class Alphaproteobacteria; order Rhizobiales; family Stappiaceae; genus Roseibium. The sequence continues at coordinate 1,123 of JBCDEN010000679.1, read as the reverse complement.
TCCGAAGGGCATTGCCGGTTTCCGCCGCTACCTGGAACTCCTGGAAACCGAACCGGACGTGCTGGACCGGCCGGACGCGCAGGACGCACCGTCTCTTGCCGGTCGCATACAATACCAGAATGTGAATTTTTCCTACGGTGACGATCAGCCGGTTTTGAAAGACATAGACATCGACATAGCGGCGGGAAAGACGGTTGCCTTTGTCGGGCATTCAGGCGCCGGCAAGACAACGCTGTGTTCCCTGCTGCCGCGGTTTTACGATGTCAGCAGCGGCGCGATCTCGATCGACGGCATTGACATTCGGCAGATGAAACTCGCCTCGCTTCGCAGTCAGATCGGTATCGTTCAGCAGGACGTCTTCCTGTTCGGTGGCACGCTCAGGGAAAACATTGCCTATGGCCGTCTCAATGCCGGCGAAGACGACATTCTTGAGGCTATCGAGAATGCCCGTCTGGGCCAGGTGATCGACGGCCTGCCGGCCGGTCTCGATACGTTGATAGGAGAACGGGGCGTCAAACTCTCCGGCGGCCAGAAGCAGCGCGTTGCGATCGCGCGCATCTTTCTGAAAGACCCGCCGATCCTGATACTCGACGAGGCAACGTCCGCCCTGGACACACAAACGGAAGTCGAAATCCAGAAAGCGCTCGAAGAGCTGTCGCGCCAGCGGACGACGCTGGTGATCGCGCACCGGCTGAGCACGATCCGCAATGCGGACCAGATTGTCGTCATGCGGGGCGGTGAAATCATCGAAACCGGCAGCAACGCGGAACTGCTCTCCCGCGATTCGGAATATTTCCGTATGACAAAAATTCACGGTTCGTCGCTTTAGGTGATGGATCCCGAGGTCCGTCAAACCGTTGCCGCGAGTTTCGTGCCTGACCAAATTCCTGCGGCGCTGTTTCCTGCGTTCTCGGGGCATTCGTCCGATGCTCGAGACCATTGGTCTTGCTTTTCCCCGCGGCCGTCATTTTGAAACGCAATCTCATCGCATGCTGCCGGTGCTGCGATCCCCGAAGCGGTGACGAAAGCGATAAAACATTTGATTTTTAAAAAAAATCGATAAAAACTTCCATTTGATAAAATGCCCGTTATTTATGATAGGGCAAAATGGGAGGATCACCAT
>JBCDEN010000784.1:0-2084 GCA_039179715.1 Pseudomonadota bacterium | reverse complement strand
GTCGTTCGGTGAGTTTAGTTCCCTGCCCTCGTAATGCGAAGCGAGCAGTTCGCGCGATCCGTCCGGCCGGAACCTTGCCACCGAACTCGTGGCGTGTTCGCAGACGAGGAGGTTCAGCTCCGCGTCATATGTCATGCCGTTGCCCTTGTTCGACGGGCGCAAAACTTCGCTCACGCCCTCCTGCCGGGTCCACTTGCGCCGGACATCGCCGGGCATGTCGGAAAACAGGAGATGGTGTTCCGTGGGATGCCAGATCGGTCCCTCGGTGAACACGAAACCGGTGCCGATCCGTTCAACAGCGGCGTGCTGGTCCATCAGGTCCAAGAATTTCGGGTCGACAACGGTATGTCCCACAGATCCCTCCCAGTCTTTTCTTGCCAGGGAAGCAAAGGCTTCCGGTGATCTTACCGCCTACATCGGGAACCATTGCCGCTCGGGCACGGTTTCCGTCATCGGGCCCGGGACGGTCATGGACAGGCGTCCGACAACCTGCTGGTTCTGGATTTTCGCCGGACGGTCGTGGACCGGCAGCAGGAAGGTGTAGTTGTTCAGCAGCTTCTTGATCGCGCCTTTTTCCTCGCGCTTGGAGCCGGCATGGTTGCCGGTGACACGCGGTTCCATCCAATTGTTGGTGTGGACGTGATTGACGATCTGATCGTTGAAATCATAGATCACGTCACCGCAGATGCAGGCCAGTCCTTCCGCCGTTTCCACGATCACGTTCATGGACCCCTCGGTGTGCGCACCGGCCGCCTCGCACCACACGCCCGGAATGATTTCCTCTGCGCCGGTGATTTCCAGATCGAGGAAACGCATGGCCTCCGGTTCGTAGATCCGCTCCACCAGATGCATGATGTCCGGCTTGGGATATTGCGGATACATGATACCGGAGACCGAGAATTCCATCTCCTTCCGGTTCAGGACAACCGTCGTGTTCATCGGGAACAGGTCGTCCTTGCCGGCATGGTCGATATGAAGATGGGTGTGCAGGATGTAGCGGATGTCGCCCAGTTTCAGCCCGTGCTTGGCAAGCTGGTTTTCGATCATGTTGTCGTGGAACTGGAGGCCGCGCATGCCGAGGCTTTCCATGATCGCATTGTCACGATAGCCGGTGTCGACCAGAACGGGATGCGTCCCGCCGAGGATCAGGAAGCCGTAGACAGGAACCCGGCGGATGCGGCCGCATTCGTGTCCGAGCACGAGAAAGGATGTCTCGAGCTCGATGTCTCCGTAGTCCAGAACGTGGATGGTAAGGGCCATTTGTGTTTCTCCCGTAGATGAAAGGCAGGCAGGCTGACCGGCGGCTAAAGCCGGTAGATCCGTTCAGCCGTGTCGTGAAAAATCGCTTGCTGTTTGCTTTTCGAAAGACCCTTCGCGCCTTGCCGGAAGGCGGCAAAGAGATCCGCGTAGGTGGTCCAGAGTTTTTCGATCGGAAAGTTCGAGCCGAACATGCAACGCTCGGCACCGAAGAGGTCCAGGCTCTGCTTGATCATGAAGGCGATGAATTCCGGATCGTTCCGGTGGATGAACGTGCCGAAGGCCGACAGTTTGGTAAAAACATTCGGACATGCCGCGAGCCTGCGCATACCCTTGCGCCAGGCCTTGACGCCTTCGGGCGACGTGTCTTCCAGCATGCCGGCATGCATCAGGATGAACGGAACATCGGGACAGCTCTCGGCAAGGCCGGCGGCATCCTCCATCTGTGATGCGAAGACCTGAAGATCGAACGACCAGCCGTAATCGGCAAGAAAGGCTATGTTTTTGCGCACGAGCGGGTCGGCCGGCAGACCCGGATGCGGGGCGAACCGGTAAAGCGGATTCTCATGCCAGTGCAGCTGCTGGCGTATCCCGCGCATCAGCGGGTATTTCTTCAGCCGGTCCAGCTGCGGGCGGACATCGTCGACGGTGAAGTCGGCAAAGCCGACAATTCCGTGCGGCCACCCGGCCTCGTCGGCGACGGACTGTACCCAGGCGACTTCGTCCTCGAACCAGTTCGGTGCCCAGTTTGCCTGGACATAGACCGACTTCTCGATCCCGGTTCCCTCAAGATCGGCGAGAAACTCGTCAATCAGGTAGTCCCGCTT
>JBCDEN010000491.1:0-3858 GCA_039179715.1 Pseudomonadota bacterium | reverse complement strand
TCCGCCGATCACCACGACAATCAACTGCTTGCCGCCGCGCCGCGCCGTTGCCACGAGATTGTAGCCGGACATGCGGATGTAACCGGTTTTCAGTCCGTCAACGCCGGAGACCTTGCCCAGAAGATTATTGGTCGCCTTGAAGGTCCTGCCATTATAGGTGAATGACTTGGCCCTGTAATAGCTGGCATATTGCGGAAAACGGCGCTTGAGAGCCAGCCCCAGCTTCGCCATGTCGCGGGCGGTGGTCACCTGGCCCGGGTCCGGCAGCCCGGTTGCATTTTCAAAGCGCGTGCGCGACAGACCGAGTGCGCGTGCCTGCTGGGTCATCTGGCGGGCAAAGGCCGCCTCGCTGCCCGCAAGGTTTTCGGCAACCGCAACTCCGACATCATTGGCGGACCTGACGGACAGGGCGCGCGCGGCCTGCTGAACGGTGATGGTCGTCCCGGCTTTCAAACCGATCTTTGCAGGCGGCTGCGAGGCCGCGTTCTCGCTGACGGTTAGTGGCGACGACAGGCGGTAGCGGCCCTCCGCGACCGCTTCGAACAGGAGGTAAAGGGTCATCATCTTCGTGAGCGATGCCGGGAACCGGGGGGCATCCGCATCGACAGCATAAAGCTGTTCACCCGTCGAAGCGTTCAGAACCAGGGCGGAAAAGCCGCGTTCCTGCGCGGTCGCAGGCGCATATCCGGCAACCGGCACAGCGGCAGTTTGGACGGATGCGCTTGCAGCTGGAGCGCTTGCGGAGGCCGATGGCGCCGGCGCTTGCGCTGTCTGGCAGGCGGCAAGCAGGAGGGCCAGGAGAACTGCGCCGACTTTTCTGGTCAGTGTCACGCCTTGAAACATACGCAGTCTCACTCTTGTCCGGGCCCCGCAATCAGGCCTTCAACCGGTACCCGGTTTTGAAAATCCAGTGAACGATCGCCAGCGAAACGATCAGAAACATCGTGGTCGCGACCAGCGACAGCCACAGACTGACATCCGCCTGACCGTAAAAACTCCAGCGGAAACCCGATATCAGATAAACGACGGGATTGACCAGCGTCACTTTCTGCCAGATCTCCGGAAGCATGTTGATGGAGTAGAAACTGCCGCCGAGAAACGCCAGAGGTGTCACGATTAGGAGCGGCACGAATTGCAGCTTCTCGAAATTGTCTGCCCAGATGCCGATGATGAAGCCGAGCAGCGCAAAGGTGACGGCCGTCAATATGAAAAAGGTCGCCATCCAGACCGGATGCTGAATCTCGATATCGACGAAGAAATGCGCGGTGATCAGAATGATCAGACCAACGATAATGGATTTTGTGGCCGCCGCCCCGACATAGGCGACGGTGATCTCAAGATAGGACACCGGCGCGGACAGGACCTCGAAGATCGTTCCGGTGAACCGCGGGAAGTAGATGCCGAAGGAGGCGTTCGACAGGCTTTGTGTCATGAGGGACAGCATGATCAGGCCCGGTACGATGAAGGCCCCGTAGCTGACCCCGTCGACTTCCGAGATCCGCGATCCGATCGCCGCGCCGAAAACAACAAAGTAGAGCACGGTCGATATGACAGGCGAGATCACGCTTTGCATCAACGTGCGTTTCGTGCGTGCCATCTCGGAAATGTAGATCGACTTGACTGCACCCAGATTCATTCGTCCACCTTCTTCAACAATCCTTGCCTTCAACCCGCCCGTAGCTCAAATGAGTTCCAATCTCATTCTCGGCAACGTCCTGCCGGGAATGGAACCGGACGGCGAGCGGCCAGTGGTGGCAAACCCCATACGCTGATAGAACGCTTCGGCAAAGGGATCCGCGTCAAGTTCGATGTGCCTGAGCCCGATTGTCTTCGCCCGGCTTTCAAGCGTGAGAAACAGGGCGCGTCCGACCCCCTTTCCCTTGTAGTCCGGCGCGACGAAACAGGTTTCAAGCTCTCCGCCTGAAGCCTTGTCTGAGGACAGACGGATACACCCGACAAGCGCGCCGTCAGCGGCCTCCGCAACCCAGAAATCATCTTCGGCAATCCAGCTTTCGCGCACACGCAATTCGTCCGTGCACGCGTCCATGAAGGCATCATCATAGCCATTGGACTTCTTGGAGCGCATGCACAGCTCTGTCAGGGCATCCTTGTCGGCATGGCGCGCGGGCCGAATGGCAAAATCCTCGGTCATGTCGGTTCAACTCTTTTTCACCAGGTCCACGAAAATGTCTTCAAGCGAAGACTGGTCGGTCTGCAGGTCCTGAAACCGGACCCCGGCATCCGCGAGATCCTGCAGGAGCGCGGTTATACCGGTTCTTTCAGCATGTGTGTCATAGGTATAGACGAGCTTGCAGCCGGCATCACAGAGCTGGAGATTGTGCCGCGCAAGGCTTTCGGGCACCGCATTCAGCGGCTCGGTCAGATTGAGGGTCAGGAGTTTGCGGCCGAGCTTGCGCATCAGCTCCGCCTTTTCCTCCACCAGGACGATCTCGCCCTTGTTGATGACGCCGACCCTGTCCGCCATCTCCTCGGCTTCCTCGATATAGTGCGTCGTCAGGATGATGGTGACGCCCTGTTCCTTCAATTCGGTCACAATGCGCCACATGTCGTGACGCAATTCGACATCGACGCCGGCGGTCGGTTCATCGAGAAACAGCACCTTCGGCTCATGCGCCAGCGCCTTGGCAACAAGGAGCCGGCGTTTCATGCCGCCGGAAAGCGCCATGATGGGATTTTTACGTTTGTCCCAGAGCGTGAGGTCCTTCAGGGTTCGCTCGACGAGGGCGCGATCGGGCGGCAGACCGAACAATCCGCGGCTGAAGGCAACCGTATCGCCGACAATCTCGAACGGCGCCGTCGGCATTTCCTGGGGCACCAGTCCGATCAGGCGCCGCGCCGCACGAAAGTCCGCAATTGCATCATGACCGCCGACCCTGATGCTTCCGGACGTCGGCCGCACCAGCCCGCAAATGGTACTGATCAGGGTCGTCTTGCCTGCCCCGTTGGGGCCCAGCAGCGCAAATACCTCGCCTTCCTGAATATCCAGCGACACGGATTTCAGAGCCTGGAAACCACCTTCATAGGTTTTTTCCAGATCGCGGACAGAAAGAATGGGCGCCATAAAGACCTGAGCTGATAAGATTTTTGATGTTTTGACCAGATGGCCGAATTCGAGAACATAGCAACATGTGGGCCGGAAAGCTGCAAGACGCAAGGTGTCTTAAGTTCATCGGTGTGGAGTGATCCAGGAAGCCGGCGCAGGCCTTGGACGTGCCAGATCCGCCCGCTCAGGGATTGGAAAACGCCTCCGCGACAGCTGCCCTAATATAGCGTCTTTCGGTAACTCTCCTCCAGCTTCCGGTCCAGTGCGGTCAGTTCCTCATCGCTCGCAGGCGTTTCCTCTGTCTGATCACTGATGATTTTCATGAGTGAGGGCATCTCGGAACGATCCTGAAACCTGTCCGGATCCCACAAATGCGAGCGCCTGAAGGCTTTCGCACAATGCATGAAGACACTGGTCACCTTGATGAGGATCGCCACCTTGGGACTGCGTCCCCTGATACTCATCGCCTCAAGCAACGCAGGGTCAACGACAATTGCCGCGATGCCATTGACCCGCAACGTGTCGTCGAAGCCCGGGATGATGAAAAGCAACCCGACACTCGGATTGGAAATGATGTTGACCAGGCTGTCGAGGCGGTTGTTCCCGGGGCGGTCGGGAATGGCAAGTGTCTTGTCGTCGAGTACCTTGATGAAACCCGGTGGATCGCCGCGCGGACTGACATCAGCCTTGCCGTCCGCATTCTGCGTTCCAAGGCAAAGGAAAGGCGATCGTTCGATGAAGTCGCGGGCATGTCCGTCGAGCGTCGTCAGGCTTTTCTTCGCGGCAAGGTCGTG
>JBCDEN010000824.1:0-1804 GCA_039179715.1 Pseudomonadota bacterium | reverse complement strand
TGCTTCGGTGATCGGGTTCAGCGAACTGACGATGCGCAGCCCAACGCCCGGGTGACGTTGCTGAAACCCGGCGAGGCGCGGCATCAGCCAGTAAAAGGCTTCACAAAGCTGGCAATGCAGCACCAGTTCGTCAGGCCGTCCAAAACCCTTCAGAAGGGCCATCTCCTCGGCGATGTCCGACAGCGCCGTTCCGACGACCTGGCCAAGACGCCGCCCCTCGTTCGTGAGGAAAACGGCGCGGTTCCGGCGTTCGAAAAGCACCACGCCGAGCTCCTGCTCCAGCAGCGCGATCTGTTTGCTTACGGCGGTTTGGGTCATGCCGAGCTCCGCAGCCGCGCGGGAGAAACTCTCAAACCGTGCGGCGGCCTCGAACGGTTTGAGGCGCGAGAGCGGTGGCAGCGGGCGTTGCGTGTGTTTCATAACTTCAACTCATGCAAAAGAGAGGAAATTTCGCTTTTTCGGAGGTTTGAATCATGATTTTCAGTAGCATGTAGACACAAAATTTCAGGCGCTGCAACAAGCGGCACAGACCCTGTTCGGACGGCGTTTTCAACCGATCGGAGTTGCACATGGCATCCGTCTCAAGACTTGGATTGCTGCTCTGTCTTGTCTTCGTGACGCTGGAGGCGTTTCAGGCCGTCTATCTCGGCTCGGTCTTCCAGAATACGGACTCGTTCCTGGTGGGGGCCTGCGTCTTCGGAATTTCCGTTCTGGCCTGCACCCTGATCACCGCCTTGTTTCGCGCGGGAGAACTCGTCGCCTCGTTCAGGTCCTGGAAAATCGTGACGGCCCTCAACATCTTTGCGGCGATAACCTGGTGCACCTATTTCCTTGCAATCCAGTTGATCGAGCCCGCCATCGTCTTCACGATCTTCTCCGGCATGGTCCCTCTGGGGACCGTAATTGCCGGTTGGTTCGCTCTGCCCGAAGCCGGGGTGACGCGGCAAAAGCTGCATGTCACCGGAAACGCGCTGATCTTTCTCGCTCTTCTGTTTCTGGGGGGCGTGACCGTGTTCGGCTATTCGGGGTTCGTACGGGGCAGTTGGCTTGCCGGTTTCGCCGGTGTGGTTCTGTCTGCCGCCTCCGGTCTGTGCACGGCTTTTGTTATCCTCATGTCGGCACGGCTGAACGGCAAGGGTGTGGGGCCGCTGGCTCAATTCGGACTACGCTTCATTCTCTACACCTTCCTTGCGCTGGCCGCCTACGCAATCGGCCTGGATGACAAGGGCATCGAGATGCCGGCTTTCGACCTTGCCGCAGTGGTCCTGATCGGTCTGGGCGTGATTGCGTTTCCGCTTTATCTCGTCCAGAAGGCGATCCCGCTGCTCCATCCGTCGACAATCGCAGCCATGACCGCCCTCGGACCGGTTGTGGTGTTTTCGATGCAGCTATTGGAAAGACGCGTTGACTATTCCGCGGCCACGTTGACGGGACTGATCATTTACATGGCCGGCGCGCTGCTCGCCGTTTACGGATCCGTTTCGCGGCCAACCCCCCGGAACCGGACTGGTCCTGACCCGAGGTAATGGACTCATAAAGGAGGTCGAAAGGGTTTGAGGCGGCTTGCTTCTCGTCAAGGCGCGGAAGCGCAGGAAATGTGGTTCATTTTCAAGCCTTTCGCAACGCAGAGGAGAAGCAAGCCGGTCAAATCCGAAGGACATGGAAATGGCTTCACCCCGTGGCGTCAGCTTGGCTGACCGGGCAGGAAGCCCGCTCCGCGCACCCTTCCTAACGGGATTTCGCCATTTCGCATGCCATTTCAGTCTCATTTATGGGTCCATCACCTAAGTCCCGCCCGCCATCG
>JBCDEN010000711.1:0-2480 GCA_039179715.1 Pseudomonadota bacterium | reverse complement strand
TTTCTTCAGGAAGAAGGACACCGGCGCCGTCTTCACTTCGAATGTGAAGGACTTGTCGGAGTAATATGTAATCACGGTCGGGCACGGAGCGCCCTTTTCAACATCCTGGGTCTGCGCATTGAATGCCTTGCAGAATTCCATGATGTTCAGACCACGCTGTCCGAGTGCCGGCCCGATGGGCGGCGACGGGGTCGCGGAACCTGCGGGCACCTGAAGCTTCAGGAAACCTTCGATTTTCTTCGCCATATCTGTCTCCAGTCATACGCAGCTGAACGGCGATCCAGCTGGCTGGGAGCTGGTGGTCCGGCCCTTCGTCGACATCCGGCGATGAATGTCAGGACCTTCCACCGATTTTCCCGGTCCGCAGGCTCTCGCCTCTTCCCGGGCACTCGAACCGCCCTTTCGGACGGCAAACGGTCAGAGCTTGTCGACCTGACCGAATTCCAATTCAACGGGCGTCGCGCGGCCAAAGATGGACACCGCTACCTTGAGACGCGCACGTTCGTCATCGACTTCCTCGACAAGGCCGGAGAAGGAGGCAAACGGACCATCGGACACGCGGACCTGCTCGCCAACCTCGAAGGTCACCGACGGCTTCGGCCGGTCCACGCCTTCCTGCACCTGGTTCATGATGCGCAGCGCTTCTTTTTCCGGGATCGGCATCGGCTTCTGGTCCGCGCCAAGGAATCCCGTCACTTTCGGCGTGTCTTTGATGAGGTGGAACGCCTCGTTGGTCATGTCCATCTTCACCAGGACATAGCCCGGGAAGAACTTGCGCTCGGTGTCGACCTTGCGGCCACGGCGCACTTCAACGACCTTTTCCATCGGGACGAGGATTTCCTCAAACAGATCGGTAAGCCCTTTCTGCTCGGCCTTCTCGCGGATGGAATCGGCGACCTTTTTCTCAAAATTGGAATAGGCGTGCACAATGTACCAGCGCTTGGCCATGGATCTTCGTTCCGTTTCTTTTTCTTGTCTGCAAACCGGACGGTCGGTCTTACTCAGCCGCCGACACCCAAGAGCAATCCGATGCCCCAACTCATCAGCTGATCCGCGATCAGGAAGAAGATCGACGCGATCATCACCATGACGAATACCATGGCGGTGGTCACGGCGGTTTCCTTGCGCGTCGGCCACGTCACCTTGGACGTTTCGGAGCGCACTTCCTGGATGAATTTAAAGGGATTGGTCTTCGCCATTCCGGTTCCGGTCTGTTAAATACGAGTGGGCGCGCGAAAAACTCCGCGCGCCTCACTCGAGGAAACTCTTTAAGCCCTCGAGGCAATTAAATCAAGAGCAATCTGGCAGGGGCAGCAGGGTTCGAACCCGCGACCTACGGTTTTGGAGACCGTCGCTCTACCAACTGAGCTATACCCCTTTAGGTGACCGCCTCGCGATCCCGCTCCTGATACCTTCTCAAGCCACGCATCGCAAGACTTAAGAAGAGGAGTTGCCGGGCACAAGACCCGGCAACCCGAATTCATCTTATTCGATGATGGATGCGACGACGCCGGCGCCGACGGTACGGCCGCCTTCGCGGATCGCGAAGCGCAGGCCTTCTTCCATGGCGATCGGCACGATCAGCTCAACGTCAACCGAAACGTTGTCGCCAGGCATCACCATTTCCGTGCCTTCCGGCAAGGAAACAACACCCGTCACGTCCGTCGTACGGAAGTAGAACTGAGGACGGTAGTTGGTGAAGAACGGCGTATGACGGCCACCTTCTTCCTTCGTCAGGATGTAGGCTTCCGCCTTGAACTTCGTGTGCGGGGTAACAGAACCCGGCTTGCAAAGAACCTGGCCGCGCTCGACTTCCTCACGGCCAACACCGCGGATCAGAGCACCGATGTTGTCGCCCGCTTCGCCGCTGTCCAGCAGCTTGCGGAACATTTCAACACCCGTAACCGTTGTCTTCTGGGTGTCCTTGATGCCAACGATCTCGACTTCTTCACCCACCTTCACGATACCGCGCTCAACACGGCCGGTCACAACCGTACCACGGCCGGAGATCGAGAACACATCCTCGATCGGCATCAGGAAGGGCTGGTCAACCGGGCGCTCGGGCTGCGGAATATAGGTGTCGACCTGGGTCATCAGTTCACGCACCGCATCCTCGCCAATCGGCGCGTCGCGGCCTTCCAGGGCAGCAAGGGCAGACCCCTTGATGATCGGAATGTCGTCGCCGGGGAATTCATAGGAAGAAAGCAGTTCACGCACTTCCATGTCGACGAGCTCAAGCAGCTCCTCGTCATCAACCTGGTCGACCTTGTTCAGGAAGACGACAATTGCCGGATCGCCGACCTGGCGGGCAAGCAGGATGTGCTCGCGCGTCTGCGGCATCGGGCCGTCAGCAGCCGAACAGACCAGAATGGCACCATCCATCTGGGCTGCACCGGTGATCATGTTCTTCACATAGTCGGCATGGCCGGGGCAATCAACGTGGGCGTAGTGACGGTTCTCGGTCTCATATTCAACATGGG
>JBCDEN010000326.1:0-5445 GCA_039179715.1 Pseudomonadota bacterium | reverse complement strand
CCCAGGGAAGAACGGCGCCTTCGCGCAGGGAAAGCGAATGATCCGGGACGACGAGATCCTCTTCAAACGCAAGTGTCGTTCCCAGACCATCGCAGGTCGGACAGGCCCCGAACGGATTGTTGAACGAAAACAGGCGCGGTTCGATTTCCGGGATCGTGAAGCCTGAAACCGGACACGCGAATTTCTCCGAAAAGATGATGCGTTCCGGATCGCCCTTTTCGTCCGTCTTGTCGGCAAATTCCGCAATGGCGATGCCGTCGGCGAGTTTGAGCGCAGTTTCGAGCGAGTCCGCAAGCCGCCCCGCGATATCATCGCGCACGACAATCCGGTCCACGACAACATCGATGTCGTGTTTGAATTTCTTGTCGAGGGCAGGGGCTTCGGATATCTCGTGAAAGGTTCCGTCGATCTTGACGCGTTGGAACCCCTTTTTCATGAGTTCGGCGAGTTCCTTGCGGTACTCTCCCTTGCGTCCGCGTACCATCGGCGCCAGCAGGTAGAGCCGGGCGCCGTCCTCCAGTTCCATGAGCCGGTCGACCATCTGGCTGATCGTCTGGCTTTCGATAGGCAGCCCTGTCGCCGGCGAGTAGGGAACGCCGACGCGCGCGAACAGAAGCCGCATGTAGTCGTAGATTTCGGTGACGGTCCCGACCGTGGATCGCGGATTTCGCGACGTGGTTTTCTGCTCGATGGAAATTGCCGGCGACAGACCGTCGATCTGGTCGACATCGGGCTTCTGCATCATTTCCAGGAACTGCCTTGCATAGGCAGACAGGCTCTCCACGTACCGCCTTTGTCCCTCGGCATAGATCGTGTCGAATGCGAGCGATGACTTGCCGGAGCCGGAAAGCCCGGTCATGACGATCAGCTTGTCGCGCGGAAGATCGAGATCGACACCCTTGAGATTGTGCTCCCGTGCGCCGCGAATACTGATGACCCTTGTGGGATCATGCGTCCATGTATCTTCTTTCCGCCTGTTTCCGGACTTCGACATTCTGAGATTTCCTGCCGTGAGGTGCGCCAGGGCCGTGCCCGCCGCTGATTGGATTGCAACTGGTTTTGACCGCGTGGAACCAGACCGCCTCTACCCGATATAGCAGCTATGTGCGCAACATCCAGTGAGACCGATTGGCTCTCTGAAAAAAACCTGGGCTGCAATCACTCGATTGAATTTCTTTTACCGAAATGATAAGAACAAAACAAGTACATCGCAACTCGGAAAGGCCACGATTGTTCCGTTGCTCGCAAGAATGCGGAACAATCGCAGTTTTCCCGGCCCTGCCTTGTGGAAAATGAGGGCAGTGGCGGGAAAACTGCGGCGAAACGGTTGGAGTGTCGTTACGGTTCTGCTTTCTGGCTGCTTGACAGGCAAGCGGTCTGCCGAAGACATGCGTCTTGGCGGCACGAAGAGCCGGAACGGCCGTGGTAATGAACAGGAGTACAGGATGGCGGGCAGCGTCAACAAAGTCATATTGGTCGGTAACTTGGGTGCCGATCCGGAGATCCGCAGGACCCAGGACGGTCGTCCGATCGCCAATCTTCGCATCGCAACGTCTGAATCCTGGCGCGACCGCAACAGCGGTGAACGGCGTGAAAAAACCGAGTGGCATCGCGTTGTCATCTTCAACGAAGGTCTGTGCAAGGTTGCCGAGCAATATTTGCGCAAGGGCTCAAAGATCTATCTGGAAGGACAGCTGCAGACGCGCAAGTGGCAGGACCAGTCCGGACAGGACCGGTATTCCACCGAAGTGGTTCTGCAGGGCTTCAACTCCAATCTGACCATGCTTGATGGACGCGGCGAAGGCGGACAGCCGGGCGGATTGCCTGATTATGGCAATGACTCGCAGGGCGGCTTCGGCGGTGGCGGCGGCGGTTCGGGCGGCGGCGGCTCGCAAGGAGGCGGCTTCGGCGGCCAGAGCGGCGGCGGTGGCCCGATGGATGACGAGATCCCGTTCTAGCGGAGAGCGTTTGGCGTTTTGCGCACAAGAAGACACTGCCCGGCTGACAAGTCCGGGCAGTTACCGATTTAAGAACGCGCAAGCCATGCAGACCCGGTCAGCGACGCAACGCTCGCTTTGCTGTTTCCGGTAGGCGTTCAAGACCGGCCCTGATGCTTCATTCCGGGGCTGGATCGTTGATGATCTCGAATATTAGCGGCAAATTCGTCACACTGATTTGAATTCAAAAGCTGTGAATGAAGCTTGCTCTTAACCATCTCATCAAGACTGATATAGTATTAACCAGTTTGCTTTTCGTATTTCGCGGCTGTTTCCCGGAGTTTTTCCGGTTCAACATCGTCGCAACGCGAGAGGACTTGGTACGGGAGGGCGGCCTTCCGGGCAATTGATTTACGTCGGGACGCAGCGAGTGACGGCTTCGGGGTGCGCGCCGATTTTTGACCGGTTTACGAATTCGTGGGTTGAGACAATGCAGGCAAACAAGATGATACGTGCAAAAGACACGCGTGGCGGTGCAGAGCACAAGGACGCGGGCGGAATTCGGAAGTTGACGGCAAATTCGCTGAAGGCGTGCCTCATGGCAACCGTTCTCGCGTCAGGTTTCAGTGTTGCAACGCCCGAAACAGCCTCGGCACAGGGCTTGTTCCAGCGCCTGTTCAACCCCGAAAATCATCGCAGGCAACAGGAACGCCAACGGCAGGAACAGTTGCGGAAAAAGGCCGTTTCCGTGAAGGTCGCGGCACCGCGCTATCTCAACTACACGCCGGACACGATGAAAAAGGTGTCCCTGGCGCCGCTGTCTGAAAAGAAAACCGCTGAGCTTCAACCGGCAGCCGAAACCGCAGAACCCGCCGATGCGCTAAATGTCGGGACCGATGCTGCTCCGGTGGAGCCAACCGTGCTGACTGCATTCGACGAGGCCCGTCCGGCCCTCAAGGGCCTGTCGGTTACCGTTCTTCCCGAAATCGGCGAGGCGCTGATTGCCTATTATCGCGAGCATCCGGATTTTGTCTGGATCGAAAACGGGAGCGTTACTTCCAAGGCTGCGAGGGCCCGCAGGGAAATGGCCTCCGCGGACGCGTATGCGCTGGTCCCGGCGGACTATTTCGTCCCGCTTCCGGCTCTGTCCGGCCTGACGGACGCCGATCGCGACGCCGCCTTGATGCGCTTTGAGATGCAGATGAGTGCTGCGGTATTGTCCTACGTGCTGGATGCGACCCGCGGCCGGGTCGACCCGAACAAGATCTCCGAGTATCACGACCTGCCGAGGCACGATGTGGATCTGGTAGCTGCCCTTGAAGGACTGGCTGCGTCGGAAGACATGCGGGGCGAGCTGGCGTCTCATCAACCGCAAAACGATCATTTTCGCGCGCTTGTCGCCGAACTAAAGCGCCTGAATGCCGAGGATGAAGACGCCAACCAGATCGTGATTGCACCGGGAACGTTCCTGAAGGCGGGCAAGTCGAGCGCGGAGATGAAGAACATCGTCGCCGCGATCGCGAAGAACGGCTCGGACACGCTGAAGGAAGCGCATGGCGAGACGCTCGCCGGTTATGAAGGGTCCGAAGAATACGCGCCGGAGCTGGTCAGTCTCGTCAAGGCGTTTCAGAAAGAGGCCGGGCTGACACCGGATGGCATTGTCGGCAAGAACACCATCAAGGCCCTGGTCGGGGAAACCAACGCGGCCAGGATCTCCAAGGTCGAGCTGGCGATGGAGCGCAGCCGCTGGATGCCCGAGGAACTCGGGACCCGCAAGGTATTCATCAACCAGGCGGCCTTCACCGCGACTTACACCGCGCCTGGTGAAGAACCGCTATCGATGCGCGTTGTTGTCGGCAAGAAATCCAACCAGACAAACTTCTTCTACGACAAGATCGAAATCGTCGAATACAACCCCTACTGGGGCGTTCCATATTCGATCATTGTCAACGAGATGGTGCCCAAGCTTGCGCGGGATCCGTCCTATCTGGACCGGGCCGGTTATGAAGTGACGACACCGGGCGGCAGAAAGATCTCGTCGGCCTCGGTCAACTGGTATGCCGTGGCCGCGAAGCAGACCTCCGTCAACGTGCGCCAATATCCGGGCCGTTCCAACGCCCTGGGCGAGGTGAAGATTCTTTTCCCGAACCGGCACCACATCTACATGCACGACACACCGTCGAAAAACCTGTTCAACAAGGATGTGCGTGCCTACAGCCATGGCTGCATCCGTTTGCATGATCCCAAGGGCATGGCGGCCGCTGTTCTCGGTAAGTCCAAGGATTACGTGACTTCGCGGATTGCCGCCGGCCAGAACGAGCAGGAACAGGTCACGGGTGATATTCCGGTCTATGTTTCCTATTTCACCGCTTGGCCGGAACTCGACGGAAGCGGTATTGGCTATTATTCGGACATTTACGATCGTGACCGCTACCTGCTGAAAGCCATCGAAAAGACTGAGGCGATGCGTGAAAAGGCGCGGTCGGCCGGCTGATTGCCTGTAACCATGACTGAAAAACGCCGGGCTGGTTTCCCGGCGTTTTTTGTTTGTTACCGCTCGTCCGGATCCTCTTGCATGTGCCGTTCTGGCAATGCGGTCAGGCGCTGATTGTCGTCAGTCCAGTTGCCGTCACGACTGTCCGGACAGGCAGTCGGCAAGAGACTGCGACATGCTGGTCAGAAGATTGGGATAGAGATCCGGACCGTTTTCCAGTCCTGTTCCAAGCGGGTCCAGAGTGCCCTTGCGTGCATCGGTTCCTTCCAGAACGACATCGACAAGTTTGGCTTCAAACTGGGGTTCCTGGAAAACGCAGGTGACCTTCAGGTCGGACATCTGGTCCTTGATTGCGGCGACACGATTCGCGCTTGCGACGGTCTCGGGTGTAAGCGTAATTGCGCCGCTGGCTTCGAAATCGAAATGATGTTCGAAATAGTGATAGGCATCGTGGAAGACGACGAAGTTCTTGCCTTTTGCCGGTTCCAGTGTTTTGGCGAGGTCGCCTTCGAGCGCTTCGATCCGTTCTGCAAAAGCCGCCGCGTTTTGCTTGTAGGTTGCCGCGTTGTCCGGATCGACTTCTGAAAGTGTTTCCGCCATGGCGGCCGCGATCGCGATGCCGTTGTCCGGGTTCAGCCAGATATGCGGGTCCATGCCGCCGGCATGGTCGTGATCATCGTGGCCGGCATGCTCTTCATGCTTGTCGTGGTCGTGATCATCGTGGCTGGCATGCTCTTCATGCTTTTCATGGTCATGATCATCGCTGCCGGCGTGTTCTTCATGCTTGTCATGGTCATGATCGTCGTGATCGGCATGTTCGGCATGGTCTTCATGATCACCGTGATCGTGATCATGTGCGTCAAAGTTGGCGCCTTCGCGATAGGGCAGCAGGTCGATGCCCTTGGCATCAAGCAATTCGACTTCAACAGCGTCGGCAGCCATGGCTTCGATTGGCTTCGCCAGTGAAGAGGAGAGGGACGGCCCGACCCAGAAAACAACATCCGCGCCCTGAAT
>JBCDEN010000106.1:0-8771 GCA_039179715.1 Pseudomonadota bacterium | reverse complement strand
CGCCGGTCTTGATCGCGAACGATTCCAGAGGCTCTGCAATATTGTGCAGGTCCAGGCTGCCGAGCGCTTCCAGCGGAAATCCGGATTCACGCGCAACATCTCCCGATGCGACGATTTCCTTGCCGTTGACCTTGCAATGCTCGCTCAGCCTGGCAGCCAGATTGGCCGCGCTGCCGATGACCGTGAAATCCAGACGCTCCTTCGATCCCACATTGCCATAGGTCACGTCGCCATAGGCAATACCGACGGCGCAGAAGAGCGGCATGCCGCCATTCTCCTTGCATGGCTCGGCAAGGGCCTTGACGATCGCATCTGCGCTCGCCGCTGCCTGCCGGCAAGCCTGCGCGTGACCGGACCCTGCCGGAAAAATCGCCAGAACCGCATCGCCGATAAACTTGAGCACCTCTCCCTCATGGGCGTTGACGATATCCGTCGCCGTTTCAAAGAACTGGTTCAGCACGGCGACGTAGTCATCGCGGCCGAGTTCGGTTTCAAGCCGGGTCGAATGCCTCAGATCGCAGAAAAGAATGGCGGCGTCGATGACATCGCCATCGCCGCGGCGGATCTCGCCGCCGAGTACTCGCGCGCCTGTGCGTTTGCCGAGATAGGTTTCCAGCAGCGTCGTCGCGTTTGAGGTCAGGGCAAATACTTCGAACAGGCGGCTGATAAGGGCGGAACACTCGAAGATGAGTCCGAGGTTCGCGGTGGTGAACCCGTTGGGGTGATCGGAGGCAAGCGTCAGGACATTGATGCGGCCATCGGAAAACGGCAGCGGCATCGCGACATAGTCCGTCACCCCCTGCTCCTTGAGGTCCTCCATGATCGGGAAGTCAAACTCGTCGGGATTGGTATCGAGTTTCTGGCGGATACCGCCCAGCCCGTTGGCCACGTGCTGAAACGGGCTGTCTTTGAAAACAGGACTTTCCAGAATTTCATAAGACGGGTAGCGGCTGGTCACCTCGTCTTCGCCCCGCACCCAGATACAGTTCTGCCCGGCCACCATCGGATGCAGGGACCAGATCAGGATGCTCATCCGGCTGACGGAAATACCGTCGGCGACCAGCTTGTTGCCGAGCGCGGCAAGCAGCTCTTCGGGTGTCTTGGCAAGCCAAGCCTCGCGCAACAGCCAGTCAACAACCGGTCCGGAAATATTCCCCGTCGGCATTTCTGCAATCGGCTCTCCCGAATGCTCGATGCTGGTTGTCACACCGGGCATGAACCCGACACACCCATCGACCGCCTGCCCCTCCGGCAGAGCTTTCGGATAGTGCCAGGCCCCGTATTCAATCGTCTCGCCCGCGACGGTCACATGGCTATAGGATGCGGTCCCCTTGAACGGACAGAAGGTCTTGTGCGCAGGTGCGGGTTCCAGGCCGGCCAGCACGTCCTCGAACGGAAAATACACGACCGGCGACAACCGGGTCTCATACATCACCCGCGCCCTGTTCGAGCGTGCCACCACATGCTCACCGCGCCGGGCGATCACCTCGCCGGAGAGCTGTTCGACCACGATCCCGTAGTCACTCGATGTCTGTTGCACGCGAACCGTCATTGAGCATGAGATAGGTGACCAGACCGGAACTGTCCAGACAGATGTGCCTCGGAGACGGCCCCCCGGCTGTCTTCAATGCTCTCCCGCTATTGATCCTCGAACCAATCGTTCCAGGCCGGCCAGTTGTCGACCAGGTTCGCCATCATGGCATAGCCGGTCCCGTCGCAGTGCATCCGGTCCCCCCGCGTCAGGCTGGCCATATAGTCACGATTGGCAAGCAAGGGCGTCAGCAGATCGAAATAGGGAATTTCAAGTTTTTCCGCCAGGGACTTGAAACGCGTGTTGAGAGCTTCGGCATCCTTTTGAAAGAAAGACACTTCCAGGCCTTGGCTCGGATGCATCGGTGAGCAGGCTTCATTTGCCGGCGGCAGGCCGATCCATAGTGTCGGATAGGCGTCGGAGACTTCCTTGACGAACGCTTCGGCCTCTTCCACGGAGGCATCCTCTTCAATCTGACGGCCACTGCCGGTGACGTCGCCAATATCGTTTATACCGAATTGAAGCACCACCCGGTTGTCCGCCCCTTCCGGAAATCGCGCTTCGCAGTCGCGCTGCCAGCGGGCGCGAATCTGAGACGTCGTTTCCCCGCGTATGCCGAGGTCGTAGAAGGACAGCTGCATATCCCGTGTAAACCGCCGTTCGCACAAGCGCCCGATCCATCCCAGACAGCGTTCGTCGCCGGTCCCGTTGACATAGCTGTCACCGACGAAGCAGATACGCAGATCCCGCATGAAGTCCTCCCAGAATTCAGAAAGACTAACCTCGCCCGATAACTGCGGCAGGTCCAGCCCGTTTCCTCAAGTAAACCGCACCCGCAGGGCAATGCCCCCGCAGGTGCGATTCACGCTGTCAGGATTTCCGGGCAGTTTGACGAAACCAAGGTAACGCGTTGCAAAACATGCCGGACCGCTTTGTCCGATTAAAGATCACCAATGCTCCGTACCGGGCGCGCCCTTCGGCACACCCTTCAGATTCGCCGTGATCCAGCCGCCGTAGAAGCTGCCCGCCTGGGCATCGACGGCCATGTCGCCGACGAGGCAGCGGTCCATCTTGTCGGCATAAAAGGCAAGGTAATGACGGATGGCGGAGAAGGTGTTCGACGGGTCATCGTAGCACCAGGCCGCGCTCCGGCTGCGGAGCCCGGCAACCCGCACGTCGAAATACCGCGCAAACCCCTTCCATTCGCAAAAGCTTCTGCCGCCTGCAGGCAACAATTCGCATGTCACGTCGTCCGGCGGAATGTAGTAGGTCGGCGGATGATGCGTTTCCAGGACCCGCTGCGCCCGGACAGTGTCCACAATCAGCGTGTCAGCGAAAAAGACGCGTATCCTCTGCGGCACGGCCTCCACCACCGGCGGCCGAGGATAGGACTGCACGTTTTCAACTGCCATCGGTGGCGTGTCGGTGCTCATACGAACCGTGCCAGGACATAGGCCGCCCCGGCGATATGGGCGAGCGTGATGAGAACGGACAGGCCGTGCAACGTCTTGAACTGCGCCTTCCTGCCTTCATCCGTGGCCCTGTTGATGGCCGGCATCAGAACCTGGCGTGTCGGGATCGTGGATACCGCGATTGCCGCCATGATCGATGCTGACACCAGATCTCCGGTCAGCAGCAACAGTGCGGCCAGCGCCGAAACACCCAGCACGAACAGATAGAAATACGGAAAGGCCCGCCGGATGGTTGGACTGGCAACATCCGGCGGCAGCGCCGTGAACACGAAGGCCGCGAACCCGAAAGCGTAAAGAACCATCCCGCCGAACAGCAGCGCGGACACAAGAAGTGCAATCGTCTCCATCAATCAGCTTCCCTCTGTCTCGGATTTTGTGCCCCTTTGAAAAGCGTCCCGTTCCCGCGTCCGCGCGAAGCACGGTCAGGCGCGGAAAACCGCGGCAGCATGTAGGGTACCTGCGCGCGGTAATCCTCAAAGCGCGCG
The DNA here is from genome assembly GCA_039179715.1 of Pseudomonadota bacterium. Taxonomy (GTDB): domain Bacteria; phylum Pseudomonadota; class Alphaproteobacteria; order Rhizobiales; family Stappiaceae; genus Roseibium. The sequence goes on along the minus strand of JBCDEN010000106.1, from coordinate 5,283 downwards.
CCATAGGCTGCCTTGAACCTGCGTTCCTTCAACATCGGGGCAAAGACGCAATAGCCTGTCAGAAGAAGCGCAAGCACCAGCTGATCCGGCGTCCAGACCGGCACCGTCCACAGTGTCAGCGCAAAGGCAAGATAGATCGGCTGACGTATCAACCGGAAAAGCCCCTTTTCCGGCATGTCGGGAAACACTGGCTTGACCTTCGCCATCAGCGCCATCCAGCCAAGCGCACCGGACTGAACCTCCGCGCCGGCATCGAAGCTCGCTTTCATCAGGAGCAGCCACGCCGCACCATAGGCAGCACACAGCAGCCAGAACACGGCGCCCTCCGCCTGCCACCAGATCACCCCGGACGGGGTCCAGAGCGCGTAGAGGACAAGCAATTGCGCCGAGGCAATCGTGGCATAGGTGGTTGTTGACAGAACGCCGCCATAAGGACCGGGCACAAGCCGCGCCAGCAACCGGCGGCCCGCCGGGGTCAAAAGAACCGAATGGGCAAGGGGAAACTGAAGGATCAGCAGAAGGTTGACCGCAGCTGCCCAGGGCCACGGAACTGAACCGAGGCTCTGCTGCATGCCGAAGAACATGGCGCTCATCATCGCGATCACCGCGAGCGCAAAGACAAGATGACAGAGCACGCCGGCGGCAAGAGCAAGACAAATGCGGCCGCGACCCGGCGCAGGCCTGACCGCTCCCAGGACAAGCCGCACGAGACCGGCAATGCGCGGATCATCCAGCATGGAGTTCTCCCAGCAGATCCTCGGCGATCGCCCGTCCGCTCGTCCAGGCCGCTTCCACGCGGGCATCAAGGCACCAGTCGCCGCCCAGATAAAGCGTTCCAGCATCATTGCGGCAGAACGGCTTGCCGAGCGGCTCTTCCACCCTTGCGTAGCGCCAGCGATGGGCTGCCGCGTGCACCACGTTTGACGGTCCCATGCGCAGGACACCGCAAAGGCGCAGCAGCAGTTCCTGCGCGACATCGTCCGGTTCCCGTTCCAAATTGTCTGCGCTCCATTCGGCGCCAGCCTGAACGACCCAGCTGTTCGCGTCCGGGCGTTGCGGTTTGGAGCTGTTGAGCGCGATCCAGGCGAGATAGCCGTCGGGCACCGACCGGCTCGTGAACGGGATCTCGTACTGGTCTGCAAAGGTTGCCATCAGCGTCCAGCACGGCGACATGCGCACCTTGGAGATCACTTTCGCCAGCCGGTGACCTTCGCCAAGAAGGTCGATCGTTTGCGGTTGTGGCGCGGTAACGACGAGCCTGTCGAATTCAAAGATGCTATCTGCCGTCGTGGCACGCCAAGCGCTCCCTTCAGCGCGCAGGTCCGTCACGCGGGTGTTGCGTCTGATATCAAGTCCTTCTGCAAGCGATTTGGCAATGGCGTTCATCGACGGTGTTCCGACAATCACCTCCCGATGCGCGCCCGGCCAGTCATCGGCGACGCCTTCATCTCTAAGGCGTGCGAGAACGCTCTGAAAACCGTCAGTTTTCGCCGTGATGTACTGAGCCCCGTGATCGAACTGGAAACCGGAATCAGTCCGGCGCGTAGCGAGCCTCCCGCCAACACCGCGCCCTTTCTCAAGAATAACGGGTGAGTAGCCCCGATCCTTGAGGGCACTCGCGCAAGAAAGTCCGGCAATGCCCGCGCCGATGATCCCGATCGTGTCCGTTACCATCAGCGAGCCGCCCACGCTGAAATCGTGGCGCTGCGACCATTTAGGAACAACCGGTACCTGGATCCATCTGGACGCATATGCGTACCTGAAGACGTCATGACACCACCAACCGAAGCAATTGCCGTTAATGGTGTTACGCCGCTGCACCCTGATTGGATGGCGTCAATCGGACGCAGAAACGCATGTTTGCTTCAATCGCGCCACCTGGCGCGGTTTAGCCTGTGATCGCCTTCAGTTCCAGAAAGTCCTCAAGGCCGAATTCGCCGTATTCCCGGCCATTTCCGGATTGCTTGTAGCCGCCGAAGGGAACATCCCAGTCCGGGCTTGCGCCATTGACGTAGACACTGCCTGCCCGGAGTTTCCGTGAGACGCGTTTGGCCCGTTCCGGGTCTCCGGTCTGGATATACGCGGCAAGGCCGTAGGGCGTGTCATTGGCCATCTGAATGGCCTCTTCCTCCGTTTCGAACGGGATCATCACCAGCACCGGGCCGAAGATCTCGTTGCGGGCAATCGACATCTGGTTGGTGACACCGGCAAAGACGGTCGGCTTGACGAAATACCCCGTCTCATGACCTTCGGGCTTGCCCGGACCGCCGGCCACAAGCCGCGCACCATCCGCGATGCCGCGTTCGATGTGACCCTGGATGCGCTCGTACTGAAGTTCGCTGATCACCGGCCCGATATGGCTGCCGGGCTCGGCCGGATCACCGACAGTGGTTTCCGGCGCAATTGTCCCGGCAAGCGCGATGACCTGCTCATAGGCGCTGTTTTCAACAAGAAGCCGCGTCGGAGCATCGCAGGACTGGCCGCTGTTGGAAAAGCAGCTTTCAAGCGAAAAGCGCACCGCCGTTTCCAGATCCGCATCGTTAAAGATGAGGTTGGGCGACTTTCCCCCGAGTTCCAGCGCAACACGTTTGACGGTGGGCGCCGCGCTCTGTGTCACAGAAACGCCAGCCCGGGTCGACCCGGTAAAGGACATCATGTCGATATCCGGATGCGCGGACATCGCCGCCCCGACCCCGGGCCCGTCTCCATTGACGAGATTGAAAACACCGGCGGGACATCCGGCCTCATCCAGGATGTCCGCAAACAGCACTCCGGAAAGCGGCGCAATCTCGCTCGGCTTCAGAACCATGGTGCAGCCCGCCGCGAGCGCGGGCGCGACCTTGGCGGCAATCTGGTTGATCGGCCAGTTCCACGGCGTGATCAGCCCGCAAACACCGATCGGCTCATGCCGGAGAACACTTCCGCCTCGCGGGCTCGGGCGCTCAAAGGCATGCGATTTCAGGGCCTCCAGGGTCGCCTGCAGGTGCCCTGTACCAGCCGGGGTTTGCTGCTCACGTACAAAATCGGCCGGTGCGCCCATTTCCAGGCGAATGGCTTCGTCCATCTCCGCTGACCGGCGCGCATAGATCTCGATAATCCGTTCCAGCAAAGATGCGCGCTCATTGACGCTCGTTTCCGACCAGGACAGGAAGGCACGTTTCGCCGCCGCAACTGCGCGGTCGACATCGGCGGCAACGCCAAGAGAGATGACGGCGACAGGTTTCTCCGTTGCCGGGTTGATCACCGCAAGGTCCCTCGCCTCCGCCGGATCGACCCACTCGCCGTCTATGTAGAAGTGCCGCTTTTCAATCATCAGCCTGCCGCTTTCCGCAAAATCTCATCGGTCCCGGTGCCACGAGTCGGCACGACCTCATATCCGGCTTCTTCCGGCTCGTCGTCAAGCATTTCTGAAGGGAAACCGGGTGCGGTTATGTCCAGCCCCGTCGCTTCCTCGAGCCGCCGGATGATATTGGGTGAGAGTTCCCTCGACCCATAGCGCCCGATGGCATCGGCAAACAGACCGTTGAGCAGGGGAGACAGCTCCAGCGGCACGTGATGCGCATCGGCAATCGACTGGAACAGGCCGATATCCTTGGCCACCAGGTCCATCGTGAAGGAAATATCACGCGAACCATTTAGGATCACCTGGCTTTCCGTCTCGTGGACGAAGGAATTTCCAGAAGAAATCCGAATGGCCTCGTAGGACGTGTTCAGATCCATCCCGGCCGCCTTGCAGGTGACCAGCGCCTCGGCAAGTGACACCAGATTGGCAGTGGCGAGGTAATTGGTCACCACCTTCAGGATCGAGGCGGAACCGATGTCTCCCGTATGCAGCACGCGCCGCCCCAACACCGTGAGAAGCGGCAGGACCTTTTCAAACGTGCCGCGGCTGCATCCGGCAAAAATGGAAATGTTCCCCGTCGCCGCGCGGTGACACCCGCCCGAAACCGGACATTCGATCGCCTCTCCGCCCTTTGCGATCACAAGGTCGGCGAGACGGCGCGTTTCGTGGGCGTCGGTCGTTGACATCTCGGCCCAGACCTTGCCGGGTCCGATGCCTTCCAGGATCCCATCCGGACCCTCGACAACGGATGAACAGGCCGCCGGGCTCGGCAGGCAGGTGATGACGACATCGCAGGTTGCCGCCAGTTGCTTCGGGCTTTCGCCGCGTGCGGCGCCCGATGCCACGAACCGCTCCACGAGATCACCCTTCAGATCCAGAACCGTCAGATCGTGGCCATTGCGCAGGACACTGCCCGCAAGTTTTCCGCCGACATTTCCCAGACCGATGAAGCCGATATGCATGCTGCGCTCCTTGCCGTGTTGATATGCACTCAAGGACCAGATTGCGCCGCGACAGACCAAAAGAGAAACGATATAATCATTGGACATTACCCGATTTTTTTTATTAAAAAAGGGCATGCAAGCGCTGCCGAACCTGCTCTGGCTCCGAAGTTTCGAGGCTGCCAGCCGTTTGCGCAGTTTCACCGCTGCAGGCAACGAGCTTGGATTGACGCAGGCAGCCGTCAGCACACACATAAACGCACTCGAAACCCAGCTTGGGCATCAGCTTTTTGAACGCACGACACGCAAGATCGAGCTGACTGCAAGCGGCCGGGCTTATTTGCCTGCCGTCCGCAAGGCGCTCCAGGAACTGGCCGTCTCGACCGAGGGCCTGTTCGGCAACCGGACCGCCGGTTCCGTCACGATCCGCGCGCCCATTTCCGAATGCGTATTGCTGATCGCGCCTGCGCTGCCCGCATTTCGCGAAAAACACCCAGACATCGAGATCCGCCTGCTATCGGCAATCTGGGCGGATACGGTGCTTGAGACCGGCATCGATATCGAAATCCGTCTGGGTGACGGCAACTGGCCCGGTATGCGCACGGAAGCTTTGGGGCCGGAGTTCATCGTTCCTGTCTGCCACCCATCTCTGATAAACGTTTTGAATAAGCCTTCCGATCTCTCTGGCCTGGAGAGAATTCATACGCTTGGCTTTGATGACCATTGGTCACGCTATTTCGACGCAGTCGGCCTTGAGGCCCCGACGGAACCGTCGCGGATCACCGTCGATACATCACTTGCGGCCGCAGAGCTGGCAGCGGCAAAGAGCGGCGTTGCCCTGCTGCTGGAGCGCGTCGCGGCGAACCTCGTCGCAAGCGGCCGCCTCGCCATTCCGCTCGGAGAAAAAATTTCCTCGGTCCAGGCGCACTATCTCCTGCATCGCGACACCGACCAGTCACAGAAACCGGCAGCCCACACCGCCGAGAACTGGCTGCGCGG
>JBCDEN010000836.1:0-1729 GCA_039179715.1 Pseudomonadota bacterium | reverse complement strand
TTCCGGCACCGCGATTTCACCGCGCACGACGGCCACAAACCGTTCGTGCTGATAGAAGGTCGATCCATTGTGGTCGCCCGCATCAAGCAGCGCCGGATCGACAGGGATCTCAAGCGTGCGCGGCCCCTTCGGACGGCGCGGCGACACGACAAGCTGGGCGACGGGGGGTTCGCCGAGATCCTCGGGCCAGAAACGTCCCGGCCCCGGCACGAATGCCTCGATCTTTCCGGTCGGTCCAACGGCGACAACCTCTTCCTGGTATCTCGACCCTTCGGCGAACATGCAAAGGTCCAGAAGCGCGCGCGATCCGTTCTCGAAATCAACGATCACATAGCCGTTGTCGAGAATATCCGGCTGTTCGCCGTCATAGGTCTCATCCTTGTGGTTCGCATCCTGTCCTGCAGAGGCCATGACACGCACAGGTTCGGATTTCATCAGCAGGCGCATCAGGTCGAAGAAATGGCAGCACTTCTCGACAAACGTGCCGCCCGAATACCTGTTGAAGCGGTTCCAGGCGCCGACCTTTTCCAGAAACGGGAACCTGTGCTCGCGGATCGTCAGCATCTTGATGCCGCCGGTCGCAGCGTCCACCTGCTCGATCAGGGCCGCGATCGCGGGCATGTAGCGATATTCCATCGCCACCCAGATCGGTGCGGGATAGGCAGCCTTGAACGCCTCCAGTTCCGCCTGCTCCTTGGGGTCTGTGAAAAGCGGCTTTTCAACCAGCAACGGCAGTGGACGCTTCTGCCGGATTTCCTGCATCTGCGGTACATGGCAGTGGTTCGGGCTCGCAATCAGAATGCAGTCCAGGTCCGGCGCGTCGAGCAATTCGGACACCGACGACACCAGTTTCGCACCCGGCGTGATCTCGGCCGCCCTGGCCGCCATTTCCGAGTCTGGCTCGAAAATCACGGTGACGTCCGTGTCCGGCAGCAAGGCAATGTTGCGCAGGTGTTCCTGCCCCATCATGCCACAGCCAATAACCCCGTATCTCACCTTCGCAGGCATAAAAGTCTCCTTCTCGGCAGATTTCTTCCGACCTGCCTATTTCAAACGCTGTACATAGTGCGCCCTGGCCGTATCGAACCAGGTGCGTGAATATTCCACGGGCTCGGGGGCGTCCGCCCAGCTGAGCCTTTCAATGAACCCAGTTGTCGTTCCGGGCCTGAGCGTAAACGGCTCCGGTGCCCATTCCGGAACCTCGCCGATGGTGACGCGGTCTTCGGCGCGCACGATCCAGAAACCCAGGTGTTTCTGGTAAAACCGGTAAAGGGAGTCCGACAGAAGCTCGCGTCTGACCTGACCGGCGTCTCCGTCGAGCCAGATTTCCTCCACCGCGATGATGACATCGTTCAGATATCTGAGGCGGCGGATGCGGGTTCCCTCGTCGCTCGTTCCGAATGCGGGAAAGCCGCCCGGTTTGCGCGTGCGCTCGACACTTAGGATGTCGGCGCGCGGCAGTCCTCCCCCGGACAACAGCTCCAGTCGGAACATCGCGTAGATGCTTTCGTGCGTCCCGGCCTGGCGTATGTAATTTCCCGAGCCCTGGATCCGTTCAAGTAAGCCTTTCTCCGTAAGATCGGCAAGTGCCTTGCGCAACGTTCCGATGGAAATTCCCAGTTCGTCCGCCATGTCGCGTTCGGGTGGCAAACGCTCGCCGTCAATCAGCCGCCCCGCGGCAATATCCCTGATCAAAAGCTCGCTGATCTGCAAATACAGCGGCAGCGCA
>JBCDEN010000203.1:0-6694 GCA_039179715.1 Pseudomonadota bacterium | reverse complement strand
TGCTTTCCGAAAGGTCCGGTGTGAGCCGGGCGACGCTCTCGCGGATCGAGCGCGGCGACACCAGCCCGACCGCTGTCGTGCTTGGCCAGCTTGCGCGCGCCTTCGGTATCACGATGGCGGATCTGTTCGGGTTTGGCGCGCCGGTGGGTGACGCAAGGATTGCCCGCTCGGAGCAGCCTCTCTGGCAGGACCCGGAAACCGGCTTCCGCCGCCGCAGCGTGTCACCGGCTTCAAACGGCTTTCGGGGCAGCGTGATCGAAGGCGAGCTGCCCGCGGGCGCGACGATTTCCTATTCCGTTCCTCCGTTGCCGGATCTTGAGCATCACCTTGTTCTGCTTGCGGGCAGGCTGGTGATGACCATCGGCGACATGCGCCACGAGCTCCTGCCCGGCGATTGCCTGCGCTTCCGCCTGAATGCGCCCAATGCCTATCATGCCCCGGGCCCGGACCCCGCCCGCTACCTCCTGACGGTGATCACGCCATGACCGGATTTCAACCCGATCCGCCCGTATTCCTTCTGACTTCTGACGAGGCGCGCTCGTCCATTGGCGCTCTTGGAAGGTTGCTCAAGGCCTGTGTCGAGGACGGGGCCGGGATCGGTTTCATCCTGCCGCTCGGCCGGGAAAAGGCCGAGGCCTTTTGGCAAAGGCAGATCGCCGCGCTGGAGGACGGCAGCGCCTTCCTGATGGTCGCCCGGGAAAACGAGGAGATTGCCGGTGTTGTCATGCTGTCACTGGCCCCACAGGACAATGGCGGCCACCGGGCGGAAGTCGCCAAGCTGATGGTCCAGCCGAACCACCGCCGCAAGGGACTTGCACGCAAGCTGATGACCGCGATCGACGGTCTTGCGCTGTCGCTCGACCGCTGGCTTCTCGTGCTGGACACCGTGACCGGCGACCGGGCGGAAAAACTCTACCCGACCTGCGGCTACAAAATGTCCGGCATCATCCCGGATTACGCCTATGGCAGCCACGGCACGCTCGACGCGACGACGGTGTTCTACAAGGACCTGAGGCGAGACTGACCTCGTTCTGCATTGGAACGCCCAATGCCCGACAGTCTGGTCACCGGCCAAGTCTGGCAACAGACTTGTCTCCCGAATTTGTCGTCCCGGTTTGCCGTGTATGTGGCAAGACCGGGATCCAGTACGCCGTGTGGCCCTTGTTTGAACGAAAACGGCGAAACATGCGGGTACTGGGTTCCGGCCTTCCGCAGTGCTTCAGCCGGAATGACAAGCCCATTGACTGGGGATAGCCTCACGAGATCCACTTCGGGCTAAACCGGACAGCAGTGGATCAGGTTTGGCAACAACGGCCAAAAAGACGTGTTTTGGCACGCGGAAGACTAGTCTTCGCACAATTTTCCAGTTGCTTGCTTGCACCCGTCCTGACGGGTCATTTCACGCCACGCAGCCGTCGTAGATCTTGTAATCGCGAAAGGTTTGGCCCTCCCTCACTCGTTCAGCATTTCCAGCTCGAGCCATTGCTCTTCCGCCGCGTCTTTTTCTGCTGCGAGGTCAGTGATTTGCTGTGAGAGACTGGCAAACTTGTCCGGATTGTTCGCGTAAAGCTGCGGGTCGTTCATTTCGCCCTGGAGCTTTTCAAGCTTTGCTTCAAGCCGGTCGATCGTGTCCGGCAGGGTTTTCAATAGATGCTGCTGGGTGAAGGTAAGTTTCGACTTTGCTTTAGGTCTTTCGGCGGACCCGTTTGAAGGACTCTGCTTTTCCTTCTTTGCCGGCGCGGATTTTTCGGCTTTACGGGCCGTGACGCCTTCACCGCGCTGGGCCAGCATGTCGGTATAGCCGCCGGCATATTCGCGCCAGACGCCGTTGCCTTCCGAGACAATCACCGACGTCGCCACCCGGTCGAGGAAGTCGCGGTCGTGCGACACGATCATGGCCGTACCGTTGTAGTCGGCGAGAAGCTCCTGCAGCAGGTCGAGTGTTTCAAGATCGAGATCGTTGGTCGGCTCGTCGAGCACCATCATGTTGGACTTGTTGGCGAGCGCACGCGCAAGCATCGCCCGGGCCCGTTCCCCGCCCGACAGGACGCCGACCGGTGTTCTGGCCTGTTCGGGTGAGAACAGGAAGTCCTTCATGTAGGACATCACATGCTTGCTCTCGTCGCCGACGGAAACCATGTCGCCGCGCCCGCCGGTCAGAACGGCGGAAAGCGTGTCGGTGAGATCCAGCTTTTCGCGCTTCTGATCGAGCGTGACCATTTCCAGGTTTGTGCCGAGCCGGTTCGACCCGGCATCCGGCTCCAGTTCGCCAGTCAGCATCTTCAGGAGCGTCGTCTTGCCGGCGCCGTTCGGGCCGACGAAACCGATCCGGTCGCCGCGCTGGATACGCGTGGAGAAGTCCTTGACGATGCTGCGGCCGCCATAGGACTTGGAAAGGGCCTTCGCCTCGATGACAAGCTTGCCGGAGACATCGGCGTCGCTGGCGTTCAGCTTTGCGGTTCCCTGCGGTCCGCGATGCTCGCGTTTCTGTTTTCTGAGTTCGGCAAGTTCGCGCACCCGGCGCATGTTCCGCTTGCGCCGGGCCGTGACGCCGTAGGTCATCCAGTGTTCTTCGCGCTTGATCTTCTGCGCAAGCTTGTGCTGGTCGATCTCCTCCTGCTCGAAGACCTCGTCGCGCCAGGTTTCGAAATGTGCAAAGCCCTTGTCCATGCGCCTGGTCATGCCCCGGTCGATCCAGACGGTCGCGCGCGAAAGATTTTCCAGGAAGCGGCGGTCGTGCGAAATCAGGACGAGCGCCGACTTGAGGCTCTTTAGCTCCGTCTCCAGCCACTCGATCGCCGGCAGGTCCAGATGGTTGGTGGGTTCGTCAAGGAGCAGGATATCGGGTTCCGGTGCAAGCGTGCGCGCAAGCGCAGCCCGCCGGGCCTCTCCGCCGGAAAGAGACTTCGGATCTTCCTTCCCGCTCAATCCGAGAACTTCGAGAAGATAGGCCCCGCGATAGGGATCGTCGCCGTCGGTCAGGCCTTCGTTGACATAGTCGAGCGTCGAGGCATAGGCGGACAGGTCCGGGTCCTGCGGCAGGTAGCGCACCGTGCGCCCCGGCTGGAAGAAGCGCTCTCCCTTGTCCATTTCGACCTGTCCTGCCGCGATCTTCAGCAGCGTTGATTTTCCCGAACCGTTCCGGCCGACCAGACAGATGCGGTCGCCTTCGGAAACGGAGAGCTCCGCACCTGTCAGGAGCGGCGTACCGCCAAAGGTCAGTTGAGCGTCGCGCAGTATCAGAAGGGGCGGGGCCATGAGATCCTTTGGGCTTTGAAGAACGGCGCTTGGTTTATACCAACCGTCTGGCCTGAAAAAGGACCACCACGATTTTTAATGGCTTTCGCTCGGATTTTTGCCCGTAAATGGGTTAAGCTAACGCGTGGTCAGGGGCCTGTTGTCCATTTCCCGGCTAAAGTGCCGGAAGGAGATGAAGATGTTTTGTCTGATCAAGGGTCCCGAAAAATCCGGGAACTTCGCGCGCAAACTGAGGTCACTCGGTCTTGCGATGGCTCTGTCTTTTGCCGCAGCCGGGTTGGCGGCCGTTGTCCAGCCGGGCACCGCCAAGGCCGATTCCTTCTATATCGGCACCGGTGGCGTCGGCTTTGCATTTGGAACCGGCGGCTATCGCGGCGGCTTTTATGGCGGCTATCGCGGAGGATTCGCCGGCCCGCCGTTCCGTCCCTACGGCCCACCCTATTATTACCACCGCTATGACCGCCGCGCCTATCCGTACCGGTCCCGGCGCTATGTCGCACCGCGCTACAGGCCACCGCTCTATATCGCGCCCAGAGGCGTCTATGTCGCCCCGCGCGGAGGCTATGTCGGCCAGCCCCGGCGCTTGCCCTATACCAAGACGGGTCTCGCTCCGTTCACGCCGCAATGGGTTGCTTACTGTTCGCGGAAGTTCAAATCCTTCAATCCCAACACGGGCACCTATCTGGCCTATAGCGGAAAATATCGTTTTTGCCGTTAGAATTGTAATTTAATTTCGCACCCGTTTTGCGGTTGATATAACGATCTCGTGAAGGTGGAGAAAATTTTTCCTGCATCTTCGCGAAATCCGCAAAAACATCGCCTTTCTTTCCGGCTAGTTGAAATATGCCGTCGGGGAATGCTTGATTGCGCGCAAAGAGCGTGGAATCTTGTCGGCTATCGTTTCCAAGCTTCAACAAAAACCCAAGAGGGGAGAGCGATATGTTCAAGTCCATGCGCGTCACGGCGCTTGCGGCTGCACTGATGGCAGCCACGTCTCTGACCGCGTTTGCAGAGGTGGTCTATCATCGCGGCAACACGGCTGATCCGGAGACACTGGACCAGCACAAGACGTCCACAACCTACGAAGCGCACATACTGCGTGACCTTTACGAAGGCCTTGTGGCGTATGACGCGGCCGGCAAGGTCATTCCGGGGGTTGCGACCGACTGGACGATCTCCGACGACGGCACGGTCTATACCTTTACGCTGCGCGATGACGCCAAGTGGTCGAACGGCGATCCGGTCGTTGCCGGCGATTTCGTCTTTTCCCTGCAACGCATCATGACGCCGGAGACGGGCGCGAAATACGCCAACATTCTCTATCCGATCAAGAACGCCGAAAAGGTCAACAAGGGTGAGCTCGCACCGGAAGAAATCGGCGTAAAGGCACTAGATGACAAGACGCTTGAGATATCACTTGAAGCTCCGACCCCTTATTTCATCGAGCAGCTGACTCACCAGACAGGGCTGCCCGTTCATCCGGCAACCGTTGAGGCCCACGGCACGGATTTCGTGAAGCCGGAGAATATTGTCACCAACGGTGCCTTCGTTCTTGAGGAGTTCATTCCGAACGCGCATGTGAAGGCGGTCAAGAACCCGAACTTCCACGATGCGGACAATGTCCAGATCGACACGGTCTTTTTCTATCCGACCGAAGATCGTGGCGCTGCGTTGCGCAGGTTCCAGGCCGGCGAATTGCACACCAACAACGATGCGCCGACCGAGCAGGTTGCCTTCATGAAGGAAAACCTGGGCGACCAGTTCCGTGTCGCTCCCTATCTCGGCACTTACTATTACGCGCTCAATCATGAAGACGAAACGCTGAGCAACCCGGATGTTCGTCAGGCGCTGTCGATGGCTGTCGACCGCGAGTTCCTGGCAGATGAAATCTGGGGTTCCACCATGGTCGCCGGCTACTCCTTCGTGCCGCCGGGCATCGGCAACTACGGCGAACCGGCCTTTGCCGACTACATGGACATGTCCCAGATCGATCGCGAAGAAAAGGCGATGGAACTTCTGGAGAAGGCAGGCTTCGGACCGGACAATCCGGTGAAGCTCACGATCAACTACAACACGTCGGAGAACCACAAGAACACGGCGGTCGCGATTGCCGACATGTGGAAACCTCTGGGTGTTGAAGTCTCCATGGTGAACACGGACACCAAGACACACTATGCGATGTTGCGTGACCGTCAGGATTTCGACATCGCACGCGCCGGCTGGATCGGTGACTATTCCGACCCGCAGAACTTCCTGTTCATGGTCGAGAGCGACAACACCGGCTTCAACTATTCGCGTTACGAAAACCCGGAATACGATGCGCTGATGGACAAGGCCGCAGCGACGATCGATCTGGAAAAGCGTGCGGATATCCTGAAACAGGCCGAAGAAATGTTCATGCGGGATCTGCCCTTCATTCCGCTGATGTATTACGGCTCCATGAACATGGTGTCCGACAAGGTGGCCGGGTTCGAGGACAATCTCCTCAACGTTCACCCGACACGCTTCATGAGCATTTCCGAGTAACCGCAACAATCGAACCGGCAGGAGATTTCCTGCCGGTTTTTTGCAAAGGCGGCACCACAAGACCGCCGGCAGAACAACAGGGGCAGAGCCTATGCACCGCTACGTGCTCGGTCGATTGCTCAGCGCAATCCCGACCCTCTTTCTGATCGTCACTATCTCCTTTTTCCTGATCCGGATCGCACCGGGCGGACCGTTCGATCTGGAGCGTCCGCTTGAGGCCAAGGTGATGGAGAACCTGAACAAGATCTATCACCTGGATGAACCGCTCTGGAACCAGTACCTGCTCTACCTCAAGAGCATCGCGCAGCTGGATTTCGGGCCGAGTTTCTATTTCCGCGACTTCTCGATCAACGAACTGTTCGCGCAGAGCCTGCCGATCTCGATCCAGCTTGGCCTCTCGGCCCTGTGCCTGGCGCTGGTTGTCGGCGGAACGCTTGGCGTCATCGCTGCGCTGCGTCAGAACCAGGCAACCGACTACACGGTGATGGCGGCGGCGACCCTCGGGGTCACCATTCCGAACTTCGTCGTCGCACCGATCCTGACGCTGATCCTGGGTGTCTGGCTCGGCTGGCTGCCCGTGGGCGGATGGAACGGAGGCGCGTTCGTGAACGTCATCCTGCCGGTGGTCACGCTGGCCTTGCCACAGGTGGCCGTGGTCGCGCGCCTGACGCGCGGGTCGATGATCGAGGCGCTCCGCTCAAATCACGTCCGCACGGCGCGAGCCTACGGTCTGTCGGCTTACATGGTGATCGTGGTCCATGCCCTGCGCGGGGCCATTCTTCCCGTCGTCTCCTATCTCGGACCGGCAGCCGCCGCGCTCCTGACCGGCTCCGTCGTCATCGAGACCATCTTCGGAATACCAGGCATCGGCCGGTACTTCGTCCAGGGCGCGCTCAACCGCGACTATACG
>JBCDEN010000796.1:0-2023 GCA_039179715.1 Pseudomonadota bacterium | reverse complement strand
GCGAAATGGCGAAATCCCGTTAGGAAGGGTGTGCGGAGCGGGCTTCCTGCCCGGTCAAACACACTGACGCCACGGGGTGAAGCCATTTCCGTGTCCTTCGGATTTGACCGGCTTGCTCCTCCTCCGCGTTGCGAAAGGCTTGAAAAAGCGCCACATCTCCTGCGCTTCCGCGCCTTGATGAAAAGCAAGCCGCCTCAAACCCCTTCGGCCTCATTTATGAGTCCATCACCTAACCCGGCGTTGGGAAGCTGTCCGAACGAGACAGTCAGCTTCCCCGTGCGGTCAACCGGTCAGACAAATGCGAAATCGTCGGCCTGAAGTATCGTCCCGTCTGAAAACTCGAAATTGTCGATATAAGCGCCGAGATCGTTGATGCGGACCTGGCCGGCACCGTTCGCCCATGACAGCAGCATGTTGCTGTCGCTGTCCGTCGACGCCTCGGTATCGGCGGCCTTGAGATCCTTGAACAGCAGCGTGTCGATGCCCTTGCCGATCAGCTCGACAATTTCGATGAGACCGCCATCGGAGGAAACAACATAACTGTCGTTTCCGGCTTCGCTTTCCAGCTTTTGCCAGCCGCCCAAGGAAGCGCCCGCATCCAGGGTATCGTTAGACCGTTGCACCCGTGCGAATGCTGCCCGGCGTACCATACAGATCCTGAACCGCAATGATATCGGCCACCATGGGCGTGATCACGTAGAAATTTAAATTGAATACTGCGCGCGTGCGAGTTCAGAAGTAAAAATAGTCACAGTCAAAATACAAAACCACGCCAGAAATGTCTGGAGCGCTGCCCGCACTGACCGTCATTGCCTTGCAAAAATCGCAATTGCTGTGATCTGTTCAGCCATGATGACAATTGCTTCAAAACACGCTTGGGAATTGATTTCATGATCAGGATTGCAGGGTCGATCGTTGCGCTTGCGTGCGCGTTTGCCGTGGGGGTCTGGATTTCGGCAAGCGGTTTGTTTTTTGCGCGCGACGAAGGCGCCGGTGCACGTGAAGCGATGCAGGACGCAGGCAGCGGGAATTCGCAGGAGCAGGCGATTCCAGGCAATGCCATCGTCGTGACAACGGCGGATGTTGCCTTCACGCCGCCGCGCTCGCGGATCCAGTCCATCGGAACCGGCAAGGCGATCCGCCTCATTCACGTTACGGCAGATGTTGCCGGAACCGTGGAGAAAATCCACGTTCAGCCAAACACGGATGTCAACGCCGGTGACCCGATCGTCACCCTTGAGCGCAAGACGCAGGAAATCATCCTCGACAGCGCGAAGGCCGAGCTCGAGCAGCAATCGGCGTCCTTCAACAGGTACCAGACACTCTTGAGCCAGAGCAGCAATGCCGTTTCGCAGGCACAGGTCGATGAGGCCCGGGCCTCCCTTGCAGTCGCAGAAGCCAAGGTTGCCGAAGCACAGTACGAATATGACCGCAGGATAATCAGGGCCCCCTTTTCCGGCCGGATCAACCTCAATGACCTCACAGTCGGCAGCTACCTCTCGCAGGGAGCGGAAATCGTCACTCTGGTCGATGCCAGCAGTCTTCTTGTCGAGTTTACCGTTCCGGAAACCGCAATCAGCCAGATCAGCACCGGCGTTCCGGTGCGCCTGACGACGCCGGCTCTTGTCGGGCGTGTCTTTAATGGCGAAATCACAGCATTCGACAGCTCGATCGACGAAGAATTCCGCACGGTGCGCGTGCGCGCACAGGTCAAGAACCCCGATAACGTACTTCTGCCGGGCTTGACTTTCAGCGTCAGCCTCGCCAGCTCTGACACGCCCATGCCCATGGTTCCGGCCGTTTCGATCCTCTGGAGCCCGAACGGCGCTTATGTCTGGAAGCTGGGCGCAGACAATGCGCCGGAAAGGATTGACGTTGTGCTCCGGCACAGGCTGGGAGACAGCGTCTGGCTGGAAGCCGATCTTGCACAGGGCGATGTCGTCGTGAAGGACGGTGCCTTCAAGGTCAGCCAGGGTGTCGCCGTCGCCGTCGAGATCGCGGAGCGCGCGGATGGATGACTTGG